>JBDSMU010000204.1:0-6044 GCA_039915685.1 Gemmatimonadales bacterium
CGCACCCGGCGGGGGCGTCATCTATCTCCAGGGCGCCGTCGGCAGGCCGGCACCATACCTCCGCGTCGTACCGGAGTGGGTGGACCGGATGAAGCAGGCCGTGGACGAGGCCAACCGATGAGTGCTCACGAGCGTCTTACGGCCGCCCTGGCCGACCGTTACCGCATCGAGCATGAGCTCGGCCAGGGCGGCATGGCGACGGTCTACCTTGCCCACGACGTCAAGCACGATCGCCAGGTGGCCATCAAGGTGCTGCGGCCCGAACTCGCCGCGGTGATCGGCGCCGAGCGCTTCCTGCGCGAGATCAAGACCATTGCCACGCTGCAGCATCCGCACATTCTCGGGCTGATCGATTCGGGTGAAGTGAACGGCACCGCGTACTACGTGATGCCGTTCGTCGAAGGCGAATCACTGCGCGATTGGTTGCAACGCGACAAGCAACTGCCGATCAGCGATGCCGTGCGGCTCGCCACCGAAGTCGCTGCTGCGCTGGACTACGCCCACCGTCATGGTGTCATCCACCGCGACATCAAGCCCGAGAACATCCTGGTGCACGACGGCAGTGCGCTGGTGGCCGACTTCGGGATCGCCCTCGCGGTGTCGAGCGCGGGCGGTGGGTCGCGGATGACCGAGACCGGAATGTCGCTCGGCACGCCGCACTACATGTCACCCGAACAGGCGATGGGCGAACGGGAGATCACGGCACGCAGCGATGTGTATGCGCTCGGTGCGATGACCTACGAAATGCTGATCGGTGACCCGCCATTCACCGGGAGTACCGCGCAGGCGATCGTCGCCAAGGTGATGACGAGTGAACCCACTGGCCTCATCGCCCAGCGGAAGAGCATTCCGGTCGCGGTGGAGGATGCCGTGCTCACCGCGCTCGAGAAGCTTCCAGCCGACCGCTTTGGCAGCGCGGCGGAGTTCGGCGCGGCGCTTCGCCACACTGGCACGACTTCGGCGTCGCGGATCACCGTCCGTCGCGGCGCAGCGGAAAGGACTTCTCGCCTTTCCTGGCTTGCCGCGCTGGTAGCGTTGGCGGTGTGGATGCCAAATGGGTCCGCAGTCGTGTACTCCGCCGGGGATGCCCCCAATGGCGGACTGCTGATGCAGTCCGCTGACGCACGGCGTGCTCCTGATACGCTCTATGCGGGACCCGCGGTATCGTGGCCGACTGATGTCAGCCGCGATGGAGCGACACTGGCTTTCTACGGAACCAATGCCCCTGACGAGAATGACCTGTTCTTCCTGGCTATCGCGGACCGCTCCATTCGCCGAGTGTCGCGGCCGCGCGGGCAACGGGGGGGCGATTCTCTCCCGATATGCGATGGATTGCCTACGAGAGCAACGAGAGCGGGCGATCGGAGGTCTACGTGCAGCCTTGGCCCGCGCTCGATGCCCAGGTGGTGGTTTCCAACGGGGGCGGGCGCGAGCCCGTGTGGTCACGCGACGGGCGTCGGCTGTTCTACCGCAACGCGGCCCGGGTGTTCGCGATTGATGTGCTTCCCGGTCCGCCGACCGCGACGTTCGCAAACTCGCCGCCGCGCGAGGTCCTGCGCGGAAACTGGTTCAGTGACCCGTACGGCGACCAGAGCTGGGACGTGGCGCCGGATGGTCGATTCCTGTTCCTGCGCCCAGCCGCGGGCAGCCGAGTCGAAGTGAAAGTCGTCCGTAACTGGATTGCCGAGGTCGAGGCGGCGCTGGCCGTTGCGGAGCGGCGATGAGCGAGCCGCTGAATCGCCTCACCACCGCCCTCGCCGACCGCTACCGCGTTGAGCGCGAGCTGGGCCAAGGTGGCATGGCCACGGTGTATCTCGCGCACGACATCCGCCATGAGCGCGACGTCGCGATCAAGGTGCTGCACCCCGACCTCGGCGCTGCCCTCGGAAGTGAACGTTTCCTGACTGAAATCCGTACCACGGCCAAGCTGCAGCACCCGCACATCCTGCCGCTGCTCGACAGCGGCGAGGCGGATGGGTTGCTGTATTACGTGATGCCGTTGGTGACCGGCGAAACATTGCGCAGCCGCCTCGAGCGCGAGCGCCAGCTCCCGATTGAGGACGCGGTGCGGATCGCGCGTGAAGTTGCCGACGCACTCGGCAGCGCACACGCCCTCGGCATCATTCATCGCGACATCAAGCCCGAGAACATCCTCTTGCAGGGCGGGCACGCGCTGGTGGCCGACTTCGGGATCGCGCTGGCGGTGCAACAGGCGGGCGGGCAGCGGATGACGCAGACTGGCCTCTCGCTCGGCACACCGCAGTACATGTCACCCGAGCAAGCGATGGGCGAACGTGCGATCGACGCGCGGAGCGACATCTACGCGCTCGGTGCCGTGACGTACGAAATGCTCGTCGGCGAGGCGCCGTTCACCGGGCCGAGTGTACAGGCGATCGTTGCACGGCTGATCACTGAAACACCCCGCGGGCTCGCGGCGCAGCGCAAGGCCGTGCCTGACCAAGTGGAGTACGCCGTGCTCCGCGCGCTTGAGAAGCTGCCCGCCGATCGCTGGGCCACCGCGCGGGAGCTTGCTGATGCGCTCAAGGGCGACGGAACCGGCCGGCCGACCAAGCCGCTCTCCGCGCAGGGCGTAGTTGCTCGCTGGCAGCCATCGCTGTTGGCCGTTGGCGTTGCGGCGTTCGCTCTCACCGGCGTGGCAGCGTGGGGGTGGCTCCGTGCGCCGGACACGACGTCGCTCGCGGTCCGTCGCGTCAACGTGACCCTTCCCGATTCAGCACCGCTCGAGTTCGTGGGCGAGGCGCCGGTCGGTGCTGGCCAGACCGCGCTGGCTCTCTCACCCGACGGACAGACGCTGGTCTACGTCGGTAGTGGCGGTGCGCGGCCCCGGCTCTCCATCCGCGCGCTCGACCGCTTCGAAACGACTCCCCTCGCTGGGACGGAGGGCGCGTACAACCCCTTCTTCTCCCCCGATGGTGCGTGGGTCGGCTTCTTCGCGGACAACCAGGTCAAGAAGGTGTCGCTTGCGAACGGGCAAGTCTCGGTGCTCGCGGACGCCGCACTCTCGACGAGCGGCACGTGGACCGATGACGGCAATATCGAATTCCTCACGTCGTCTGGCAGCGATCTCAACCGCGTCGCTGCCTCGGGCGGCAAGGCGACCGTGATCGCGCACCGGCGATCGGGGGGCCTCAAGACGATCGCATTCCTTCCGGGGTCCAAGTGGCGGCTCTGTACCGTCTCCGTGGACGGCGGCAGCAACGTTCTCATCGCACTCTCTCCCGACGACAAGGAGGAGCGCGTGCTGGTTCGGAACGGCGCCGCGGTGGCGTGGCATGATGGATTGCCGATCCCCGACGCCGCGTTGCGCGGGACCACACCGCTGTACAATGGGAGTGGGTCGCTGCTGTTCACCAGAACCGACGGGTCATTGATGGCGATCCAGTTCGACCCTGCCCAGCTCACCACGCGGGGCGAACCGATCAGCGTTGCGCTGGGCATAAGACGGGAATCGTGGACCGGTCACGCGCAGGTCGCCGTGGCCGCCGATGGCACGCTCGCCTACGTCGTCGGCGAGAACTCCGACGTCGGTGTGCTGGCGTGGCTCGGGCGCACGGGTCGGGTCGACACGCTGCCCTTCGCTGCCGCCGCCACGCTCGGCACCGATGTCTCACCCGATGGTCAGCAATTGGCCGTGGCCCATCCCGCGGTCGGCGGCGAGATGGAGCTGTGGGCGTACGATCTGACTACCCACCAGCGCCAGCGGTTGCTGAGTGGGCTCTGCTCGTCGGAGGTGCGGTGGACGGCAGACGGCCAGGGCATCCTGATCTGCCTTGGCGGCGTGGGCCTCGCCCGGATCAATCCGGCCCGTCCGGGTCGGATCGACACGCTGGTGCCCAACCTGGTGAATCCGTCATTCGCATCGCGCGACGGCAAACTGCTCCTGATGGGATCGATTGATGCCGACTCCCAATTTGCGCTGTCACTGGACGGGCGGCGTTCGGCCGAGCTGGTGAACTACGCGATGGGACGCGGCACCTTTCAGCCGTCCCTTTCGCCGGACGGACGGTGGGTCGCGGGTTTGGGTCGAACCGGGGGCGTGTTTGTGGAACCGTTTCCGGTGACCGGCGAGATGTATCGTGTCTCCGGCCAGCTGGAGGGCGACGTGCCGTCATGGTCTCCCAGCGGTGACGAACTCGTCTTCCCATCGGGGTCGCAGATGTATTCCGTCGCGGTCCACCCGGGCCCGCCGTTCCGGTTCGGTCCGCCCCGGCTCATCGCGACGCAGCATCTCGCGAATCTGGCGGGACGGCCCTATGCGCCTGCACCGGATGGACAGCGGTTCCTGATTCGCGTGCCGGCGGCGGAGCATTCCGCGCGCTCGATCCATCTGGTGTTGAACGGTGCGGCGGCGGGGGCAGCGCGATGAGCCGGTTCACCGGTCGTCTCCCCACCGCGCTTGGCCAGAGCTACCGAATCGAGCGCGAACTCGGGCAGGGCGGCATGGCGACGGCGGTCGCGGCTGCAAGCCGCGGCGCGGCTGATGTCGCTAAAGCGACCTCTGATCTCAGAGGGTGCCGCAACTCAAATGGGTTTTGCGTGACCGCTCGGAGCAGACGTCACTTCAGTGACATCAGCCGACCCGTCGCTTCAGCGACATGCCTGTCGGATATTGGGCGTCGCGCCGTTGCGGAATTGAGGGCCGATGCGCAGGTTCGTGGACATCCTGGACCATGAGTACCATCGCTGATCTGGAACTGGCCCGCCTCCAGGGCATGACCGCGTCGGAGAAGGTGGCGGTCATGCATTCGCTGTGGCGCCAGGCGTGGGGGTTCAAGGCTGCCGGCATTCGCGCGCAGCACCCCGAGTGGAAACCTGAACAGGTCGAGGAGCGGGTCAGGGAACTGTTCCGGCTCGAGTCCGCGTGATCGAACCAGACCTGATCTCACTCTTCGTCCAGCCGCTCAATCGACTGCGGATCCCCTACTTCGTGACCGGTGGCGTAGCAGCCGTGATATACGGAGAGCCGCGCCTGACCCGGGATATCGACCTGGTGCTCGACCTGCGTGCGGGAGATGCGCCCCGACTGGCCGGCGCGTGGGCCACGGGTGAATTTTATGTGCCGCCGGTAGAGGTGATGGCCGAGGAGGCTGGCCGGGCGGCGCACGGTCACTTCAACATCATGCACCACGACACCGCGTTCCGGGCCGATGTCTACTGCTTGGGCAGCGACGACGAGCTTGGTGCCTGGGCCCTCCAGCATGCACGGCAAATGAAGATCGGTGTCGACGAAGTGGCCGTCGCTCCGGTCGAATATGTCATCGTGAGGAAGGTGCAATACTTCGTGGCGGGCGGGTCCGACCGACACCTGCGCGACATCCGCGCCATGCTCCGCCTGAGCGGCGAGCAAGTTGAAGAGGCTGCGCTTGCGCGATGGCTCGACCAGCTCAACCTGCGCCGCGTGTGGGATGACGTCATTCAACGCCAGGCAGAATCGTGACTGAATCCATAGCACGCCTAAAAGCCGCGCTTTCCGACCGCTATCGCGTCGAGCGAGAACTCGGCCAGGGCGGCATGGCCACCGTCTACCTCGCGCATGACCTCAAGCACGAACGAGACGTCGCGATCAAGGTGCTGCACCCCGATCTCGGCGCCGCACTCGGCAGTGAACGATTCCTCTCCGAGATTCGCACCACGGCGCGGCTGCAGCATCCGCACATCCTGCCACTGCTCGACAGCGGCGAGGCGGACGGATTGCTGTATTACGTGATGCCGCTCGTGACGGGCGAGACGCTGCGCGCCCGCCTCGAACGCGAACGGCAACTGCCGATCGATGAGGCGGTGCTGATTGCCAGGGAAGTGGCCGATGCGCTAGCGTATGCGCACGGCCTGGGCGTGATCCATCGCGACATCAAGCCGGAGAACATCCTGCTCCAGGGTGGCCATGCGCTTGTGGCAGATTTCGGCATCGCGCTCGCCGTGCAGAGTGCCGGTGGCCAGCGGATGACGCAGACTGGCCTCTCGCTCGGCACGCCGCAGTACATGAGTCCCGAACAGGCGATGGGCGAGAAGCAGATCGACGCGCG
>JBDSMU010000143.1:0-4644 GCA_039915685.1 Gemmatimonadales bacterium
GAAGAGGATGTCGAGGAAGATGTTGAGTCCGTTGAGGACCAGCTGCACCACCAGCACTTGCCGGGTGCGGCCCAGTCCGATCAGCGCGCCGGTGACGGTGAACGTGGCCAGCGAGGCGGGGGCCGCCTAGATCCTGAGGTTGTAATATTCGCGGGCGAGGTGTTCGACCGGTGCAGGGGCGGTCAGCAGTTGGAACGCTGCCCAGGCGATTGGCTTCTGCAATACAATCAGCGTCAACCCAAGCAGTGCAGCGAGCATCAGGCCGCGCGCCACCGTCGCCCGCACCTCGGCGCTGTCTCCTCGGCCGGCGGCCTGGGCGGTGAAACCGGTGGTCCCCATCCGCAGGAACCCGAACGCCCAGAAGAGGAACGAGAAGAGCAGCGCGCCGAGGGCGATTGCGCCGAGGTCGGCGACGGAACCGGTGTTGCCGATGACAGCGGTGTCGGCGAGGCCGAGGAGCGGGATCGCGGCGTTGGCCAGTACGATTGGCCATGCCAGCGAGATGATGGTGCGGCGGGTGACGGGGGCGTTCATGGACTGAAAGCTTGCCTCACGCCGCCCCTACTCCGATCACTTCTTCGGCGCGTACGCGGTGACCTGGATCTCGACGATGGTGTTCTCGCTGTAGTGGCGATCGACGCAGACCGCGGTCCAGGTTGAGTACGGCGGCGGCATGAAGGTCTTCTTCACGTTGATCATCGCGCCCAGTTGGTCTTCGAAGCTGCCGGTGAAGTGTGACGCCTTGCAGTTGTGGAAGGACTGCAACTGGACGATCTGGTTCATCGTGGCGCCTGTAGCGGCGAGCGAGTTCTTGATGGCCTGGAATCCGCGGATGAGTTGTTTCTCGAGCGCGGCAGCGTCCTTGCCCTCGCCTGGGAGGGGTCCGATCTCGACACCGGACAGGAACACGAAGTCGCCGGCGCGGCGGGCAGCGGCGTAGTTCAGCTGATCGTACATCTCCTCACGCTCACCGGGATTGGCGAATACAATCTCTCCGCCGGAAGCGGGGATCCGGGACACCGGAAACGCTTGGGCTGATGCGCCGGTGGCTAGGGTTGTGAAGAGGATCGTAGCCAGGCATATGGGCCTTGAGAACATGAGGACCTCGATGGTGGTGGCAGGACGAGCAGTCCGTCAACCTAAGGGGGCTCAGCGCTGGAATGACGAGCTCCGAGGCCGACCGACGGTGGGGTTGCCGACAACACCGGTCAGCAGCCCGGAACCACTGCGATGAAGAAAGCCCGACCGTCCACCACGCGGGCCAACTCATCACAAGTTTTGGTCGAGTAACCGCCCGGTGCCGTGGGCGGCAGCCAGTCTACCCCTTGAGTGCAGGCTGGCTAGGCGGCGATTGTCGGGCGTCGCTAGCGTGATCTCTCCGGCGTCTGGATGGGGCCGCCCTCGCGCGGTCCGTTTTCTAGAGGCCACGACCCCGCGATATTGCGGGGAACTCCTTGAACTTCGTAACTCGTACCGGAGCGCGTACTTGAACAACGGATGGCCGAGGCTGCGGCAGGAATTGGGCAGGTGGTCGGAGTCCGGTCTCGTGGCCCGTTTCTGGTGGCGTGACGATGACGCCCTGACTGTCACGCCGCAGCTCGATCGCCTGCTTACGCTCAGCCGCGACTTCGAAGTCGGTGCGGGGCTCGCCGTGGTGCCGGAACGCGCCGAGGCCGCGCTCGTGGACGCCCTCACTGGATCATCATGTTGCATCTGGCAGCACGGCTGGGGCCATCACTTTCACGCCGCTGGCGAGTTTGGCGACGGGCGGCCGCTGGAAGCGATGATGACCGACGCGCTGAACGGGCGCAACGCGCTCGATGAATTGTGCGGACCGGCGGGGTGGCAGCGGGTTTTTGTGCCGCCCAATCATTGCCTTGCGATGCCGTTCAAGTCGGTGATTCCAGCTCTTGGATACCACGCGCTGTCCGCAGGCGTTCCGCTCACGCCGGAGCTGCCGCACGTGGCGGAACTGAATGCAGAAATCGACGTGATGGACTGGCCACGAGGAGTGCTTCTGGATGTGGACGCGCTCGATCTAATGTTGGTCGAGCAACTCCAGGCCCGTCGAGTCGTAGCGACTTCGCCAGCGTCGCCGATCGGGATCCTGACACACCACCTGGTGTTCAATGATCACGCATGGGAAGTCATTGGGACGCTGTTCGACCTCATCCGAAGCCACCTCGCCGCGAGGTTCGAACACGCCGACGTACTCGCCCGCCAAGCCGTGGCCCCCGAATCGCTGCTGGGGGTAAACGAACAGACGGCACGGGCGGCTTCATCTCTGGAGTTGAACGCCGACATTGCGGTGGTGATCACCAGTTGCGGGCGACAGGACCTGCTCGCACGAACCGTGGATTCATTCTTCGAGCACAACACCGCGGTGATTCGCGAGCTGGTCATCATCGAGGACGGAGACGATGCTCGCAATGATGCTCTCAGGACTCGATGGCGTGATCGTCCAATCAGGTGGATGGCAACCGGGGCAAGGGTCGGCCAGATCGCCGCGATCGATCTTGCGTATCGGTCCATTGAGGCAGAATACATCTTCCACTGTGAAGACGATTGGGAGTTCTACGCGCCAGGCTTCATCGAAAAATCGCTTGCCATCCTGGTGGAGAATCCTCGAATCCTGCAGGTCTGGCTCCGTTCGCTTGGCGACACCAACAACACGGTGGTGCTGGAGCCCCGGCTTCTGGTGTCCAACACCACCTACCGCTACCTCCATCCACTCCTCCATACTGAGGAATGGGGCACGTGGCATGGTTTCTCGTTCAATCCGGGACTGCGGCGGCGGCGGGAGTGCGACCTGGTGGGCGCATTTGCCACCCTCAATCCCGATGCCCGATTGAAGGCGTGGGAAGTCGAGCGCGCTGCATCCGCCTTTTACTTCAACAGGGGTTTCCTCGTGGCAATTCTGGCCGACCAGGGAGGCGAGGGATACGTGCGTCATCTGGGATGGGACAGGCGGGTACCCGACCAGGGTACGGTTGATACCACGCCTGGGGCACGATGACGAGCCGATCAAGCCTACGCGACTTCTCGGCGCATCAAGTCGCCAGCACGTCCGACGTGGTCGCGCTACGGGATCGGATCGTCGGCGAGGCGACTGAATGCATGGCTGCTGGTGATGTGCAGCAGGCGATTACGGTGCTGCGGCGGCTCGAGACGGCAACGATCGACATCGACACGCTGGATCGAACCGATTCGTTGCTCACGGCTATTGCCGGAACCCGAACTGTGGTTGCCAGCTGCGACCCGACACGCGTGCCTGGGCCGGACGAGGTGGTCGTGATCTACGGCAACTATCCCCACGCGTACGCCAATGTTGTCACCAACAATCCGATCAAGCGCCACGTTGCGGATTTCAGGCGCTTCCGGCACGACCGCGTCGAATCCGATCCTCGCTGGGACGGGGTGGACCAGGTGTTCGTGATCAATCTCGACGATCGCCCCGACCGCCTTGATGCGGTCCTGCGCGAGCTGGCCGCGGCGCGAGCGCCGCTTGATCGGATCACGCGGGTCCCGGCGTGCCGAGCGCTTGGCAAAGGCCAGGCTGATGGGCAGATCGCCTGCCTGAGCAGTCACATCGACGCATTGGGCAGGGCGCGATCCCTCGGGCACCGCCACGTGATGATCCTGGAAGACGACTTCTGCTTCACCAGCGACCTGGAGGCCCACCTCGGTGATATGGAGCGGTTCCTCCAGCGCAATTACGACTACTGGATCTGCCTGATCGCCACCAGCAAGTATGGTGAGACGCTGCCGATCGATGACCTTGTCGCAGCGAGTTTCCAGGCGTGCACGAACACCGGCGGATATCTGGTGTCGGCAGCCGGCATCGACGAACTGCTGCCGGTGTACGAGCGCGCCCTTGCGCAGCTCAACGCCACGGGCGACTGCATCACCAACGCCGTGGACCGGTGCTGGTCGGTCCTGCAGCCCTCGGGGAAGTTCATTGTGTTCCTCCACAAGTTCGGCTTTCAGGTCTCGAGCTACAGCAATATCGAGCACAACGTGTCTCGCTACCTCGACTAGGCACACGCCGTTCCACTTGGGCACCCACGCGCCGACTACCCGACTCTAGCGCTCCAGGTAGAAGATGTGCTCCACACCATACTGCGTATCGGTCGTCAACGATTCGAATGTGTGGCGGATCGCCTCGCCGAACCGATCAGTGATGTCCGATAGGCGGAACGCAATATCGGGCACCACGACCGACGTCATGCCGATGGATATTGCCATCACGTGAGTGGTCTCCACCGCCGGCGTGAACACTACAAGCACCATGCGATGCGTGAACGACGCCAGCGCATTGTCCAGGATGCGCCGCCAGTCAACGTTGTGCTCCAGCACATGTCGCATGAATATGCATTCCACCGTGGCGACATGGTTCCTCAGGTCCACGACCTGATCGGCATGCTGAGAACTTCCGTCCAAACCGACGTACCGACTCTTGGTCACGAACTGTCTCGCATGCGCAAATCCGCAGCCCCAGTCCTCTATCGTGCCGCGACCATCGAGATATGTCATGCCCTTCAGGTACGTCGTGTCGTCGCCATAATTAAACTTCTCGAATGATTGGTATTGCCATGCCCCGAACGTGGAGCCCCATTGGAATGTGGGCTGGTGCTCGGACCCAAT
>JBDSMU010000130.1:0-8002 GCA_039915685.1 Gemmatimonadales bacterium
TGCGCGGGGTGACGATCACGTCACCCCGCGCTTTGCGTGGCGTCCCCTGCACGCGAAGCAGTGACGATCGCGTCGCCCGCATCCCATCGTGCTCACCGGTGACCCCGAATGCCTGCGTAAGCTTGCCAGGACCGTTGGTGAGCTGACGATCGGGCACCGCACCGCGTCGAGCGCGCATCACGTCGATCCCAACGGTGGGCGAGACACTGCGAATGAGTACCGCGGCCCCCTCACCAGCCGGGCCGGTGGTGAGGTTCATGCACCAGTGGATTCCGTAGGATCGATACACATACCACGTGCCAGCCGTGGCGTAGATGCCGATATTCAGGCGGTGACGACGCCCGCGCCAGGCGTGTGAAGCGGGGTCGTGCACGCCCAGATACGCCTCTGTTTCGGTGATCACGCCGCCAACTCGCTCGCCTCCGATGTCGGAGGCGAGCGTTTGTCCCAGGAGCGCGCGTGCGAGCGCGAGCGCATCGGGACTCAGCCTGCAGGCGTCTTCGACTTCTTCGTGGATTTCGCCGCCTTCGCGGTCGTCTTCGCCGACTTGGCAGCCGTCGCGGTCTTGGCCGTCTTCGGTTCGCGCACCGACGTCTTCGCCGCCTTCTTCGTGGTGGTGCCGGGCGCGGCCTTCTTGCGCACTGATGCCTTCTTGGCCAACGTCTTTTTCGTCACGGTGGTCGCAGCGTCTGCCGTGGAACCTATGGCGGAAACAACCGTCGCCGATGCCCGATGTGCGTCGAGAGCAGGCGCGGTAGACGTAGGCTCCGGTGCGTCGAGGTTGATCACGCCCACCATCGATACTTCCGACCGCTTCGCACCGGTTCGCGCGCCCGATCGGTATCGAAGCGCAGCGGTCCGTGGCGTTGTTGCCGCAGGACTGTCGGTCGAATCGCCGCTCGCGTCCGGGGCAGCAACCGGAGTGCGCCGTTGCATCGCGATGTCGGTCTTGTGCGGAGAGAGTTCGAACTGGTCGTCCGCAATCACCCGCACATCAGCGATCTCGGCGTCGTTCGCCTGCCGGAGGAAGCGCCCGAAGCGCTCCGGATCCAGGAGTGGATCCTCCTTGCCATGCAGCGCGGCCATCCGGGCACGTACTGTTTCGTGCGGTGCCGGCGCGGGCAGTTCACCCAGCGCACGGCTCAGCAGGTGGAACGCTTCCGCCAGCGTCAAACCAGTGACCGGTTCCGGTTCGGCCTTGGCCGCCGTCGCTGCGCTGGTGGGTTCGTCGGTGCGCGGGCCGCGACCCCGTCCACGACGACGACGCCTGCCGGCGCGCTCCTCGCGCTCCGCCGGTGAATCGCCGACCGCGTCGGATTTCGTGGGGGCCGCGACTGCTGCAATGGTCGGCTTGGCATGATCGGTGGCGGTAGCCGACGTCACCATCGGCGCGGCCGCTGACGATGCGCCGCGCCCTCCACGGCCCCGACCCCTTCCGCGCCCCGGCTCTCGTGCAGCGGGGACTGGAACGGCATCACGCGGCGCCGTCGGCGTCGCTGCGCCAGCACCGGCGGCCACGTCGAACTGTCCGTTCTCCTGCCTTATCACCTTGATCAAGCCGCGGTTTCCGGCCTCGGTGACGAACTTCGAGAATCGGTTGAACCCGGCGTTGCTCTCGTCGAAGTTTGGATCGATCTGCTGCATCACCTGCTTGAGTCGATCGGAGCGCATCACGTCGCCGTTGCGCTGCATCTGGGCGGTGGCCTCGACCACCAATTCCCATGGATCGCGCGCCGTGGTCGGCAGGTCGGACTCGCGTGTCAGCCCCGCAAGGTCGCTGTACGAGTAGTACTCGTCACAATTCTGGATCAGGATGTCGCTCGCCGACTCCCGGATCCCCACGCCGATGACGTACTTCCCGTACTCCTTCAGCTTCAGCACGAGCGACGAAAAATCGCTGTCTCCCGACAGCAGGATGAACGTGCCGATCTCGGGTCGGGTGAAGACCAGCTCGATCGCATCAACAGCGAGCCGAATGTCGGTGGCGTTCTTCTTGTTGGTGCCGAACGCAGGGGCAAAGATCAAGTCGATGGACGACTCGGACAGCGGGACGATGTATTGCGGATAGCGGCGCCAGTCGGCATAGGCGCGCTGCACCGCGACCTTGCCCTTGATGATCTCGCTGTTGAGGAGGTGCCGAAGCTCCTTGGTCAGGTCGGAGCGGACACCGAGGGTAACGTTGTCGAAGTCGATGAGCAGGGCTGCATTGGGCGCATGCGAGATTGGCTCGGCCACATGCCGGCCGGCCCGGAGGGCGGGAAACGGTTTCACGACGATCCTGTTGTCAGGCCGTCCCCGGTCTCGGTATCTCCGCGTGCGCCAACAAGGCGGTCTGTCGCGAAGAGCGCCGATGATCGAGACGGCGGGTAGTTCGGCCGGTGTGATGCACCTGGGCCGCTTCTCCGGCGGGGACCCCATTGGTCCTCCACGCTCGGATGATGACGAAAGTTAGACGCGACGCGTGGTCGCGCGCCAGTTCAGGCGCCGGACAATGCGTCCACTACCGCCTCGGGCAACGGGCAGCGCGCGTGCTCCAGCGGTGCCTGCTCGAGGGCGTCGACGATCCGATTGGCAGCGCTGCCATCCCAACCGACAGGCCGACCGGCGCGACTCCCGGGACCTCGCCCTGTACTGAGTGCGGCGGTCACTGTGGCCACGATTCGGTCGGCCGTTGGCGGCCAAGGCACCATCCTGTTGGTGCCGTCTGTCACCGTGACCGGGCGCTCGGTCGATTCACGAAGCGTCACGCACGGTACGCCCAGCGCCGTAGACTCCTCCTGCAGGCCGCCGGAATCCGTGATCACCACCGCCGCTCCGTCGAGCATCCCCGCCATCTCGCAGTACCCGAGCGGATCCGTCAGCCGCAGCAACGGCGGAATCGTCAGGCCGAGCGCGTCGAGGCGCGCGCGGGCGCGGGGGTGCACCGGCCAGATGAGGGGAAGCCGCTGTGACGCGATCCCCAATCCCTCCACCAACGCCTTCAGGCGCTCCGGATCGTCGACGTTGGACGGGCGGTGCAGCGTGACGAGACCGTAGGCATTTGCCTGCAGCCCGTGCTCGCGCCATGGTGCATCGGCGCGCGCGCGTTCGACGGTGGCGAAGAGCGAATCGATCATCACATTGCCCACGAATTCGACCCGAACGGGGTCGATCCCCTCAGCCGCGAGGTGTCCATCGGCCTCGGGCGAGTGCGTGAGCAACAGGTCCGACAATTGGTCGGTCACCACACGATTGACCTCCTCGGGCATCCGCCAGTCGCCACTCCGCAGCCCAGCCTCGACATGCGCGAGCCGACAGCCGAGCTCCGGACGCCGCTTGGCAGTGACCAGGGCGGTGGCCACTGTTGAGTTCACGTCGCCCACCACAACCACCCAGTCCGGACGTTCCGCGACCAGGACATCGTCGAATCGTTCCATGACCCGGGCGGTTTGCTCGGCGTGTGACCCCGCGCCCACCTCGAGATGGTGGTCGGGCGGCGTCATGTCGAGGTCGCGAAAGAACGCATCAGACATCGCGGCATCGTAATGCTGACCTGTATGCACCAGTAGCGTGACGTGTTCGCGACGGCGGAGCTCCGCGAGGATGGGGGCGACCTTCATGAAATTGGGACGGGCACCAGCGACAACGAGAACCTTCACGGAATGCGCTCCAGAATGGGCATCAGAATTGGCCGTTCAGTTGCTGCAGCATCGTATCCAGGCGGCCGGGCCAGCTTTCGGTTTGCATGCTGTCGGAGAGACGACGTCGCATGGCCATGTCGGGGCGGATCGCGATCCGCGAAGCGACCGCCGCCAAGAACTCGGCGTTGTTGTCGACCACGTCGACTCCCTCCCGATCACGGAACGGTTCGAGCTCCGGCAGTGCCGTCGTGACCACAGGTACACCCGCCGAGAGGTACTCGCGGAGCTTGATCGGATTGACGGCGAGAGTGAGCTCGTTGACCATGAACGGGATCAGCGCGACATCAAACGCCGCCAGGTATCCGGGCAGCTCCGCGAACGGCCTGCGCCCCAGCAGGTGAAGATTGGGGATCCCTTCGAGCCGATCGATTGGCACCCGCGCGTGGCCGACTATCACCACGTGCGCATCGGGATGCTGCCTTGCCATGCGTGCTAGCAATTCCAGATCCACCCACGCATCGATCATCCCGACGAAACCGATCACCGGCCGTCCGTCATTCGGGATTCCTGCGGGGCGAGGCAGTGCCTCGTCGACTGCCCGGCGAAAATGCGCCCACTCCACGCCGTGCGGGACGTAACTCACCCGATCGGTGAGCCCGACGCAATCACGCTGTAGTTCGAGCGAGGATACGAAGACGTGATCGGCCCGACGACACAGGATCTCGTGACACGCGCGCATTTCGGCGGCATCGTATTCCTCGAACGCCCACCAACGATCGACGCAGTGATACACCAAGCCGCGTGCAGGGATGCGGTCGAGGTACCGGGCTGTGGTCGGGGTGTACACCCACAGCAGCGGATCATCGTGATGACCCATTTCGCTGAGCGCATCACGAATCGCGCGACGGTAGAGCACCGCGTTGAGGCGCTGTGCCGCAGGATGGGTGGGATACGGCACTGATGGCGGCGAGAGCACCGTCATGCCTGGCGCCCCCGCACGCGTCCCGCCCCCCATCTTGCGGAGCTTGGCGACAATCCGGCGAAGGTCTGCCGCACTGGTTGCCGTAGGCCGCCGCATCCCGCTCGCCTCGACCCAGAGCACGTCGCGCCGCTCGGCGAGCAGGCGCATGAGGTGATGCTTGCTGGTCGGGTCGGTGCCCCAGTCATTGGCGAACGCCACCACAGCACCGGACAATCTCGTATCACCCAAGAAGTTGCTCCGAATCCGCATGTTGAAGCGGGAGACGGAACACAAAGCACGTTCCCTCCCCCTGGACAGTCCTAACGGTGAGCTCCGACCCCATGGCCTCAACCAGCTTGCGACAGATTGACAAGCCGAGCCCCGAGCCTGAGAACGCATAGTCGCCGGGCTGTTGGCGGCGGCGGAATGGCTCGAAGAGCATGCCCATTGCCGCCTCCGGAATCCCGCGACCCGTGTCCTGAACCGAGCATTCCACGGTGTGCCCGTCGACCTCGGCGATGCGGACGACCACGCCCCCCTCCGCCGTGAACTTGAGGGCATTGGTCGTGAGGTTGAGCAGGACGCGATTGAGCGCGCTGGGATGGCCGAGTCGGCGGTCGCGCACCGGTCCCTCACAGATCAGTGAGAGGCCCTTTTCCTCGGCAATGGGCAGCACGATGTCGCGCACGGCCTCGAGCACGTCAGCGACCGCAAAGGGCTGCAGCTCGTCGCGCACCATTCGGTCGCCGCCTCGCACGAGTTCGATCACGTCGCTCGCCACCGCGTTCAGGCCGAATGCCGCGGAGTACACCAGCCCAAGCTGACGTTCCTGCAGCGGCGTGAGCGGACCGCTGCGACCCCGAAACATCGTCTCGGCGAGGAAGAGGATCGACGTCAGTGGCGAACGCAGATCGTGGGCGACCTCGACAATCAGGTCGAGCCCGCTCGGCCCCGACATTCTGTCCTGGAAACGATCGGACCACTGCGGCTCGCCGTGCTCAGCCACCCGCTCGATCGCGCGCAGGAGCATGAGCAACTGGGTAGAAGGCAGTGCCGGCTCGGCATCGATGACGTGCCGACGCAGGATTTCAAGAATCCGTCGAGCCAGCGGTGCCGGCGGCGGTTCGTTCTCCCGGTCGACCTCGTCTTTCAACACGGCCACATCGATCACGCGGGAGACGACATCAGCGACCGACGCCGCGACCTCGGCCTGGGAGATGGCGTCGACCGTGAAGGCCCGCCACTCCTCGACCATTCCTTCAGCAATCTCGTCGAGCTGTTCGCGGACTTCCGGCGGGAGCGGGATCACTCCCCGCGCTCGTCCCGCTGTAGTCCGTGTTTCTCCATCAGGCGATACAGCGTTGTGCGGTCGATGCTCGCCTGTCGCGCAGCCTTCGACATGTTCCCGCTGGCCCGTGCGACGAGCCGAGACAGGTAGTCCCGCTCGAACTGCGAAATCACCCGATCCTTGACCTCGTGGAACGGCCCATCAAGCTGGGCCGCTGACATCGACGGGCTGGCTGCTTCCGCGTCGTCGTAGAGCGGGATGTCGCCCGGCTCAATCAGCTTGTCAGGATCGGTGAGTACCGCCACGTGCTCGATCGCGTTCTGGAGTTCGCGCACGTTGCCGCGCCACTGACGGGTGCGGAGAAACTCGATCGCATCGTCACTCAGGTGTGGTTGGCGCCCCGGCATCTGCCGGTGCCGGTGCCAGAAAACGCCGAGAAAGTGATTCGCGAGAAGCGGAATGTCGTCAACGCGCTGGCGGAGCGGAGGCAGGCTGATCGGGACCACTCGAAGGCGGTAGAAGAGGTCGCCCCGAAGGACACCGCGTTCCACGGCATCCTGGGGATCGCGGTTCGTCGCCGAAATAAACCGGACGTCTACCGGGTCGCCGGCGGTTTCGGCTCCGACCCGACGCACCACGCCGTCCTGCACGACGCGCAGCAGCTTGGCCTGTAGCGGCAGCGACATCTCGGTGAGTTCGTCGAGGAAGAGGGTGCCGCCGTTGGCCACTTCGAGCAGACCTGGCTTGTCACGATCGGCGCCTGTGAAGGCGCCCTTGCGGTGCCCGAACATCTCGGATTCGAGTAGCGGCTCGGGAAGGGCGGCGCAATTGATCGGAACGAGGGTGCGTTTTGCCCTGCGGGAGTGCTGATGAATGAACTGCGCGATCACTTCCTTGCCGGTGCCGCTCTCGCCGCTGATGAAGACCGAGGCGTCGGTGGGGGCGACCTTTCGGGCCAACTCCACGGCCTTGCGGAAGGAGGTCGAGATACCGATCAGGGCGGTCGTGTCGGAGTGCGAATGCTGCCGCATCACCTGCTGACGGAGATCGGCCGCCTCGCGCGCCTTCAGGGTCGCGTGGGACGCCCGACCGATGAGGACCTGAAGGTGGGTGGCGGAAAACGGCTTGGGGAGGTAATCCCAGGCCCCCATGCGCAGCGCCTCGATGCTGGAGGTTACCGATGGATTACCTGTCATCACGACAACGAGGCAGTCCCGATTGGACTCCAGCGCAGCATTCAGCAGTTCGAGCCCGGGAACCTGCGACATGAAGAGGTCGATGAGGACAAGGTCGAACTGACGGCGACGCATCAGGTCGAGCGCCTCTTCGCCCCGTCCGGCGAGGGTTACGGTGTAGCCCTCCCCCCTCAGCACGGAAGCGCAGCTCTCCCGGAGGGTTCGCTCATCGTCAACGATGAGCACCCTTATGGAGGCCTTCACGTCTGGCGGGAGCGCGAGAGCATCCCTGCCCCCCTCCGAAGGCGAATAGCCCTGCCCCGACCCTGATACTGCTGTCATGTCTCTCCCTGGATTCTCGTCAAATGCCATCGCGGCACCGGCGCAACAACCTGCTTTGCAGAAACCGTGCCCAAACTGTGGGGCCGGCACGCCAGAAAGCGTCTATCCGAGGGAATAGTGTTGGGCGTCGACAACGCAGTGTGGTGTTTTCCCGCCACGATTTTGATGACCTGCGGCGAATCGCTGACATATCGGGGCGACTGGCGCTGGCTGGCGCGACGGTCCCATTGTTGCGTACATGCGTCCAATCAGGGGAAACCGTACTTTCAGGAAGAGGCTGTAAACCCATGGCGAGTCCCATCTTCGATCGGGGCGGCAACCTGCCGGCACCGTCCAACCATTCCGCTGTAGGCCCGGCTTTCTCGCCGGGCGCGGCACCGGGCGCTGCCCGAATGAACCCGGTGACCCGCTTTATTGCGGCACTCAAGCGGTTCAAATGGCTTGTCCTGGCGATGGTCGCGGTGGGCTTGGTGGGAGGCATCCTTGCCACCCGCATGCTGCCGCCCAAGTACGCGGTGTACTCATCGCTGACCCTGGAAAACCGGGCCAACAATGACGCCGGCCCGATCGAGGGTAACGAGATCTTCACCTCTGGCCAGTGGGTGGAGTTGCTGAG
>JBDSMU010000145.1:0-4421 GCA_039915685.1 Gemmatimonadales bacterium
CGCGAGATGATCGTGCTCGGTGACGACGGCGACACCCCCGGTCGGGTGCTGCCGGTATACCCCGCTACCGAGGGACTGTCGCACAAGCAGGTACGCACGGTGATCGATGCCCATCTGGATAGCCTCGCACCGCTCGTGACCGACATCTTGCCCGAGGGGCTGGCTGATCGGTTTGGTCTGCCTGCACCCGCCGATGCGGTGAGGATGGTGCATCGCCCAACGACCATCGCCGAGGCCGAAGCCGGGCGCCGCCGCCTCGCCATCGACGAGCTACTCGACTTGCAGCTCATGCTTGGCCGCGCGCGTCATCTGGCGCGTCACGGTCAGCGAGGCACGCCGTTCGTTGTGCACCGCACTCTCACTACGGCGCTACGTGAATCGCTGCCGTGGCCGCTCACTGGCGATCAGAAGCAATCGGTGCGCGAGATCTTCGATGACATGACCAAGAGCGACCGGATGCACCGACTGCTGATGGGAGACGTGGGGACTGGCAAGACCGTGGTGGCACTGTTTGCGATGCTGCTCGCGGCGGAGAATGGTTACCAAGCGGCGCTGATGGCTCCCACCGAGTTGCTCGCCGAGCAGCACTATCGGACGCTGGTGACACTGTTGGCGCCGCTGGGTAGGCACCCCGAACTGTTGCTCGGCCGACTCGGTGCGGCCGATAAGCGAGCGGCGCGTGCCCGCCTGACGTCGGGGGAGACAAAGTTGGTTGTCGGGACGCACGCGTTGGTGCAGGAAGGGGTGGAGTTCGCGCGGCTCGGATTGGTCGTGATCGATGAGCAGCATCGCTTCGGCGTAGAGCAGCGTTCGGCGCTGATGCAGAAGGGCGAGGCGCCCGATGTGCTGCTGCTCACCGCGACCCCGATTCCGCGCTCGCTGGCGCTCACGCGTTACGGTGATCTCGACATGTCGGTACTCAAGGAGCGCCCGCCCGGGCGGGGCACGATCCGCACGGCAGTCCGTACGACGGAAGGGCGCGAACGCGTGTTCGAGTTCGTGCATCGCCTCGCAACCGAAGGTGGGCAGGTGTATATCGTCCTCCCGGTGATCGAGGAGTCGGAGCGCGCCGATCTCAGGGCTGCCGAGACGATGGCCACGACACTCACGGCGAAGTGGCCCGACGTGACGGTCGGCCTGGTGCATGGGCGCGTCAAGCCGCCCGCGCGTGAAAAGGTGATGCGCGAGTTCCGCGACGGCACGGTAAAGGTGTTGGTGGCGACCACAGTGATCGAGGTAGGGATCGACGTGCCGAATGCGACCGTGATGGTGATCGAGCATCCGGAGCGGTTCGGCCTCGCTCAGCTTCATCAATTGCGGGGTAGAGTGGGGCGGGGCGGTAAGGATTCGCACTGCATCCTGCTCACCAATGGCAGAAACGTGCCCGATCGACTCAAGGCTTTTGCGGCTACCAACGATGGGTTCGAGATCGCTGAGCTTGACCTCTTGGAGCGGAGCCATGGCGACCTGTTGGGCGCCCGGCAGTCCGGCGGCACCGATTTCCGGGTGGCCCGCTTTCCCGACGACACCGACATCCTCGCCGAGGCACGGTCGCTGGCGCGAGAGATTCTCGACCGCGATCCGGCACTCGAGGCACGGGAACACAAGGCGCTCCGCGAGCGTGCGGTAACGCGGTATCCGAAGGCAGACGTGTTGTTCAGGGTCGGCTGATGGACGGGGCGGCCGATCAGGCGGCTGCCGTCGGATGGGTCGCCCTATCAGTCGATCATCGGACGACGATCGTGCCCGTCATGCTCAGCCCGAAATACCAATCGAAGTAGTGGTACGTTCCCGGCGTCAGGAACGTGACGCGGTACCCCGGCGGGCCGTACCCGAAGATGTTGCTCGGGGCAAACTCACTGTTCGTCCACTCCACTGTGTGCGCATCGGTAATGTCGCTCGAGTCCCATTCGACCGTTTCTCCGACTGTCACCGTGTCCACTGCCGGGTTGCTGGAGCCGTTCCGACCGCTCACCCAGACGGGGGCGGAGCCCGTCTCGGTCGCGGTGATCAGGAGCGGGCCTGTCCCCGTCCCTGTCAGCCTGAATGCGAACGGAGCGTTCAACCCGCTCACGACCCGCAGGTCAATCACGTTGGCACCAGCCTGAAGCATCCAAGGGCCGAGATCAACCTCGCCGTTGTCGTCAAGGACGCCGCTGCCACTCGCCGTGTACAGCACCTGCCCTTGGGGGATCACCCGGCCAATTGTCCACGTCACCGAGAAGCCGGAGGAAGGATTTCCGAAGCGATCAAGGAAGCGAACGCGCGGATTGATCGGCGCCAGCGTGCCCGCGGGAGCCGTTGGTGCCGCGCCACTGAGCACAACCGCGGTTGCCGGCACGCCTCCAATCACCGTGGATGTCAGGGTGAAGGGTGACAATGCCGGTGCGGCATTGACCGGAGTGATCGTGATCGTCGCGGCACCGACCCCAACACCGCCGATCCAATCCGGGATCGAGATGGTGCCGTCCGACCCGGTCGTTCGCAGGGAACCACCACCCAGTGATGATGCCGTCGTCGATACGGAGAACTGCACACCGCCGACCGGGTTGTTGTACTGGTCGGCGACCCGGAGGACAATTGGCGGGGCGACTGGCTCGCCGGCGCGAACGGTTGGCGGCGCGGCTGCCGGTCGCTGGATCGCGACGGGCGGCCCGGCAAGCACTGTGACCTGAAAGCTCGCGACCTGGGTGCCACCGGACAGGGTGGCGGTCGCTTGGAGCGTATGGAGTCCCATACGTGTGCTCACCGTCCAGCTCGCGAGCCTGGCAACACCATCGGAGCCGGTCACCGAGCTTGCACCGCCCAGCTGACCGATGTCGACCGACCCGGAAAACGTGACTGCGACGCCGGATACCGGGCGCCCTCGCGTGTCGGTGATCCGCACGGCGGGGAGCTGCCGCGCACTCTGTCCAGCCGAGGCGGTTTGCGACCCGCCATCCACCACGGTCATTGTCGACGGAACAGGTAACTCCGGCGTGACAGCGTCGCTGCACGAAGTGGACGCCATTAACACGGCTGCGATGCAAAGCGTCTGTGACAACCTCATTGGCGACCTCCAACCCGCACGGGCGTTGTGGCTGTGGACGCAATTTGGCCGCTGCCGAGTTGTCCGTACTGTCCGTACCCCCAGCAGTACACCGCACCGTCGGTGACGGATACTCCGCAGGCGTAGTTGCCGCCGGAGGAGATGCTGGTGAACCGCAAGGTCGTGGCGACAGGCACGATCGAGGTGCCCCCTGTCACGAAGCCCCAGCAATACGCCCGCCCCTCGGTGTTCAATCCGCATGACAGCGCCCACCCCAGCGTAAGGGCCGACCAGGATATGCCGCCGGACATCGGAAGCGGCGTGACACTGCACGGCACTACCGATCCGTCGTCTGGCCAGACGCAATCTGGCGCGCTCGGACTGGTCGGTGTCCTGATCGCCCCCCAGCAATAACCTGCCCCGGCCATGGTGATCCCGCAGGCAGTCTGATTGCGCGGCTCCATCGCGATCGCGCGGAAGGTATGACCACCTGCGACAGCTTGCGGCCCGCTGGGATAGGTGAAGAGCGTACCGCTGCCCAACCCGCCCCAGAAATTGCTGCCCCAGCAGTAACCTGCGCCGCTGGTGCTGACCCCGCATGCACGGAACATCCCGGTCGAGATTGATGCGAACTGCCGGCCGGCCGCCATCAGCACCGGGGCCGCCCCGCCGGCTGTGAACCACATGTGACGGTAACTCCCCCAGCAGTAGGCCGCACCGGGAACGGTCACCCCGCACGTGAACCCCTGCACCGTGACGCCGTTGTAAACGCCTGTCTCGAAGAACGTCAGATACGCCCCGCCGTGAGAGCTCACCGAGGTAAACGCCAGGCCGCCAGCAACGTTGCGTGGGGTCGTGCTGCAGGCCGTGACCTGATTCGCGACAAGACACGATTCGGGACTGGCATCGAGGCCAACCCCGAGCAGGCCCTCGGCGTTGCTGCCCCAGCAGAACGCGGCCCCCGTTGTCGCGACCCCACAGGTAAATGATTCCGCCGCACTGATTTGCTGGAACGCAATGCCACCGGCGACAGGGACTGGGCTGGCGCTGGAAGCAGTGTTTCCCGTGCCCAATTGGCCCCAGGCATTGTCTCCCCAGCAGTAGGCTGCGCCAGAGGTTGTCACGCCGCACGTGTGCTTGGGTCCGGCGCTGACAGAGGTGAAGGCCAGCTTGTCAGGGGTCGTCGGCGCAGTCGCGGTCGTGAAACTGATGGTTTCCCGTTGACCGAACATCGTTGAATCACGGTCCACCACCCCGGGCATGATCACCAGCGCGTAATCCGTCGAGCCCTGCAGATCTCCGCTGGGCGTGAACTCCACTGTCGTCTGGTCGTCCGTGACGAACGCAAGCTGGCCTGCGACGGTGGTGGTGGCGGATTGCACCACGATGTTGT
>JBDSMU010000175.1:0-6581 GCA_039915685.1 Gemmatimonadales bacterium
GCCGCGGCCACGAAATTTTTGGGGGAAGTGCCCGGACCGAAGACCATCACCCGTCGACCCGCCTCGATGGCCTTTCCCACGAGCTCGTACGCGTGGAAGTCCAGAAAAGCGGTTGGCCGAACAATGGTGTAGCCAAGCCCACTCGCCTTGACAGTTTCCTCCATCCGGGCCTTGGTCTGCCAGAAGTCGAGAGGGTGTGAAGTGGAGGCCCCAAGGACCGAAATGAAGACCAGATGATCGACCCCTTCCTCCACGGCGGATGCGATCAGGGCTCGTTGCCCAATATCGTCCACCCGGGCGCTTGAGCTGCGCCACGCACCGACGATGGAATGGGCGGCCGAGACCACAGCGCGTACCCCCTGCACCGCCGCACGCAGTGACGCCGGATTCCGCAGGTCGCCAACGACCACCTCCGCCCCGGCGGTGCCCATGGCTGTCGCCCGCGTCGGATCCCTGGTCATGACCCGAACCTTGTGCCCGTTCGCGAGGAGCCGGGGGACCAGCTCACGGCCCAGCGTACCGGTACCACCCACTATCAGGATCACGGAATCTCTCGGGTCGAGGGTGGAGTCCGAACTATATGTGCCGATTGCGATGAAAACGATGGGACAAGGCTGCACGGACGCGTACCGGGCGACGCTCGACGACGCCGTTCGTCGGCATCGACACGTCGAAGAGTACCACCGAACCTGCAGTCGGTTCGACGGCGAACGGTTAGGGGCGCTCGGAACCGCGTCCACTCGTGGCCTGCCGCCGACAACAACACGCAGTGCCCTGAAGAAAGCTTCGCTATACCCACCGCGTCAGGTCGAGCTGCGCGAGCTCCTGCACAAAGCGGATCTTGTGCGTGGGTGTCCGGAGCAGCGGGCGCGACAGCAGGTAGATCCGCTCGGTGCTCAGTGGCGCCGACGTACCCGCTATCGATGACGCCCACTTAATGGCCTCGATCAACCGGGTCCGCAGAGCCTGGGCCGGCGAGATGCCGGCACGCAGGTCGGCGCGGTAGCCCGCATCCTTGTCGAGCCGCACCTGGTCGGGCAGCAAAACCACGCTGACGAACGGGTCATCTGCTATCCGGGTCACCAGCGCATCCTTCACCCAGATCGAGCGCACCAGAAGGTTCGAGAGGTGCATCCGATCGATCAGCGACCCGTCGGGCCACGGCATCAGTTCCTGCTCCCGCCCCACGAGATACACCCACCCGTCCGCATCGATGCGGCCCAGGTCGCCGGTGCGGTACCACCCGTCTGCATCGAGATGCGCACCGTCGGGCTGGCCAACATATCCGCGCGACAGCGTGGCGCCGCGCAGTTCGAGCAGCCCAACTGGAGTGGCAACCCCCGGGATCATCCGGGGTGCCACGATCCGGTACGCCAGCCCGGACACCATCTGGCCGCACGAACCCGGCCGCGAGGCGTTGAGCCGATTGCGCGCCACGATCCCCGAGGCCTCGGTGGCACCGTAGATGTCGATCACGGTCACGCCAAGCTTGGCGAAGATTGCGACGACGCCGGGGTCGATCCGCGTCGAGGACGAGATACCAAAGGTGAAGTGGCCACCCATCCGATTGCGCAGAAAGATCCGGATCGCGTTGAGCTTGGCCTTGTCCATCGTGCCCATATCGTGCAGCTGCGCGTGACGTTCGATGCTGGTGAGTTCCCGATACAGGCTGTGCCAGATCGGCTTGCTACGCATTTCATCAAGCACTTCCTTGAGCAGGAACACCCAGAACTTGGGCACAGCCATCAACGCACGGATCTTGACTCCAAGCTTGCGCAGCTTGCGGATCTCGGCTTCCAGCACACCGTCATCATCGGGTTCGCGCGTGAAATACGTCACCGTGTACCCGCGCGCTTTGGTCACCAGGAACTCCAGTAGCGTGGCGATGTGAGTGTACGGACCGAGGTTCAGCAAGTCCTCCGATTGCCGCAGCGTCATCACGTCCATTCCCTCATTGACCTGAGCCACGATGTTGCCATGGGTAATTCGCACCACCTTGGGCGCCGAGGTGGTACCCGAGGTGGGGTAGTGACCGAGCACGGTGTCGTGATCGTCGAGCAGCGGCGACGCCGGCGGCAGGAATGTCGCCGGCAGCACGTCGGAAAGAAGCATTTCGTTCTCAGCCAGCGTCGCGGGCTGTGGCCAACCGGCATCGTCGTGCACTTGGTACAGATCGGCCAGCACAACCGTTGGCCGCGTCCCAGATGCGGTTGCCAACAGCCGAATCATCCGGTCACGGGTAGCCCTGCTCACCAGCATGACGTCGGGCGGACTGTTCGCCAGCAGGTGGACCAGCTCGTCGTCATCAATCTTGGGATCGAGCGGGAACAGAATGTTGCCCGTGTACAACGAGGCAAGCGCCAGCAAGTCCCACTCGGGTCGGTTCCGAACAAAGGTGCCGACCACGAGTTGGCGGTCGCCGCCCCCCAATATCGCTATCCCGCGAAGCAGGTTGGCAAAATACTCGGCCCCGGCCACGGTGCGATATGACGAGCCGTCGTCGTAGCGAATCACTGCACGGCCGGCGCGCAGCTGCAACCGCTGCGTGATGATGTCGGCCACTGATTCGATCGTCGTCGTGTCGCTGTTGGCCTGCGACAGTTCCATGGTGGCGGTCATGTCAGCGCTCCGGTTGGGTAGGGTTGACCATCCAGTTTGAGTTCGCCCAGCACAAAGCCCTGTTCCGCTGCGAGCCTGAGCGCGGTGCGCACCTGCCCGGGTGTGATGGCACCCCGCGCGAACGAGCGGTCGTGGCCGGCCAGGCCAAGGAGGACGGTCTCGCTAAAGCAGCCAAATGCGAGTCCTCCGCCGGGAAAGCCGACACAGTCGACCTCCTGACCGCCGGGCAGTCGGGCGAATCCGCCGTCGAACACCACGAAATCGTCGAGCCGATCGTGGAACGCTCCACTCAGGTTCGATGGCACTGAGGCACACGACACGATGGCGCCGAGCTTGACGATGTCAGGACCGATCAGCCGACTCTCGGCGGAAGACGTTGCCACGGTCACGATGTCCGCGTCGCCTACCGCATCGAGTGTGGTGTGAATGGTGATGCGACCGGCCGCATTGGGTGCTTCCGCAATACAGGCCGCGCGCGCGAGCTCCAGCCGCCGCACGCTGTCGACGCCTTCGCGACCAATTAGTCGCAGCGCAGCCACGCGCCCCGCCAGCATGGCTGCCAGCACTGAGCCGATGTTGCCCGCTGCGCCGACCACGGCGGCGGTGCACTCTTCCAGTCGCAGTCCCCTGAGTTCTGCGGCGTGTGCGATTCCCTCGACCATCAGGCCGGCGGTGTAGGCGTTGCCGGTGGTGATTGGCACTTCGAAGTCGTTGATGCTGCGGCCCTGATCAGTGATGATCGACGTGAAGGCGCCGAGCCCTACCATGGTGGTGGGGATGTGATCGTCACCCAGCTCACGCGCGAAGGTTACGGCGTCCTGGATCTTGTCCTGCATCTCCTCGAGCCGCCGCCAATCGTCGCGAGATGCCACGGACCGATTGCTGCAACGCTGACACGCCTCCATCATCGGCCCCGGCAGGAATGGCGTGGCAATGATGCTCGCTTCCACAGTGAAGCCATTGGCAGTGATGTAGTCGGTGTGCACCACATCGGGCTCGAGGAAACGCGCCATCCTGTTCCACCACTCGGTGAAGCGGGATGGATCCACCCTGTCACGCATCGAGGGCAGGTAGTAATCGATCAGTTGCGACGGCTGGGCCGGGTGCAACACGAACCCGATCCGCGCGTCGAAATCGTCGCGACGCGCACGCATCGGCCGCTCCACCGCGATGATCGGTGGATTGCGCCTGGTGGCGGCGTCGGGCGTTGCACCCACCAGGTGACCCACCAGAACCGACTCATTGTTGTGTGCGATGATCTCGAACACTTCAGCCAGTCCGGCAAGCACTCGGTCGCATTCAGCGCGGCTGATCACCGCGGCAGGCTGCAGCCGGAGAATTGCCTGACGCTTCTTGCCCGGGTTGCCTTTGAGCAGGGTGGTGAGTGGCGCGAGTATACGGACCTGATGATGGTGCAGCAGGTAGCTGGCCACCACCAGCGACAGGAATCCCTGGCGGATACCGAAGCGGAAGAATGGCGATGCCTCGTGCAGGTCGGTGAACTCCACGCCGATCATCAGGCCGCGACCGCGCACGTCGCGCACTACACCGGGGAATCGGGTTGCCAGGGAGCGGAGGCCGCGCAACAGGTAGTCGCCGGTCACTGCGACCCCGCGCATCATCGCCCCATCGTTCGCGGTGAGCAGGTCGAGTGCGCAATGTGCCACACCTGAGGACAACTCGTCTTCGGCGAATGTCGAGGTGTGCAGGATGCCGAAGTCGTGGTCGTAGATGTCCTCACGGATCAACGCTGCACCGAGCTTGACCAACCCACCACCGAGTGCCTTGCTGAGCGTCACATATTCGGGCTCGGTGCCCGTGAGGGGGCTGTCGGCAAACGCCACGAAGCTGCCGGTGCGACCGCAACCGGTCTGGATCTCATCGATCAGGCATGGCAGGTCGATGCGAGTACGGGCGGAGGCCACAGCACGAAGTGCCTCCTCTGGAACCGGCCGCATTCCACCCTCGCCTTGGATCACTTCGAGGGCCAGCAGGATCACGGCGTTGGCGGATCGTTCCTCGATCTCGACGGTCCGGCCGCACAGCACCGGGAGGCGGAACCGGATAGGATGACCGGCCACGATTTCCTCGACGCGCAACAAATCGGAAGGATCGAGGAACTGTGTGTGAATTGCGGAGAGTCCCTCGAACCCCTCTCGGTAGGCCTTGTTGAACGTCAACTTGAGAGCGCCAGTCGTCTTGCCGTGAAACGCGCCCTTCAGCGCCAGTACCACCGGGCGATGCTGAAACCGTTCCAGTTCGGCAATGTTGTATTCATCGAGCTCATCGCGGAATCGTCCCCACTCTAGCCCACCAGGAATCTGCAGCTCGTCGGCGCGTGACTCGTGCGCGTTGTGGAAGGCTTCCACGTCGCGAGATACCTGTTCGAAGGTACGCCGCAACGCATCGAATCGCACTTTGTAGGCATGCTTGAGGACGGCCTCGACTGCACCGGCGCCATCATTCGTGAAATGAGTCAGGTAGCTGGCGTCGCCCGGGAGCAGCGCGTTCAGTCGTTGAGCCAGACGACCCGCGGACCCGCGGCTGGCGCATTGTGCCAGAAACGGAGTGTCGGCGTCCAGGAGTCGGTGCATCGCTGCCTTGAGCACCGGATGATTGTGGCCGAACAGCCCCGCGCCGAACCCGCCAACCATGTCGAGCACAGCCACTTCCTGCCCAGCCACTTCGCGGTAGAGGTAGGCGCCGCTGGCGCGGGTGTACTCCACGTCAAGTGCCACGGCGCCGAGGAGGTCGGCGAGTTTGGGTCGGCACCAGGTGGCGTAGGGGTCGGTGTGCTGCATGGGCTCGTTCATTGGGCACTCCTGTGCGGGCGGCCCCACGCGAGGAGCACCGGAGTGACAGCCAGATCAGCCGCGAGGGCCAGCACGATCACCAATGCGCTCAGCAAGCCGAACTGTGCTGTAGGGAGGAAGTCGGAAAACCCCATCACCGCGAAGGCACCGACCAGGACCGCGCTGGTGGCCACCAGCCTCCCTCCAAGTGCGGCAAAGGCGTCATCCGCTGCATCGTGCCGACTGCGGCCCGCCCGGCGACGCTCCTGCCAGGCATGCACCAGGTGAATCGTGTCGTCGACGGCAATGCCCACCGCGATCCCGGCGATCAGGACGGTTGCAAGATTGATGGGCAACCGCAACCAACCCATGAGTCCGAGGATCAACGCAACCGGATAGAGCGATACCGCAAGGGTGAGCAGCGCAAGCGGCAGCGAGCGAAGCAGCCAAGTCAGTACCAGAATACACGCCGCGCAAACCACCAACAGTGAGTCGACCTGGGTGCGGATCACGCCGTCGTCCATTCGAGCCCAGAGGTACGGGGTACCGGTAGGCACCACCGACGTTCCGGGGGCAAGTGTGCTGGTCGCAATCGAGTCGACGGCGCTGAGCAGTTCAAAGAGTTCACGGCTACTGGTAGCCTGCGTGAGCACCACCACCTGGAGCGATTTCCGATCGCTCGAGAGCAGGCCCGCACCGATCAGCGCTGTGGTTCCACCCGGGAGTGTGGCGAAGGTGAGCGGCGAAAGTACCGAGTGCACACCGGGCACCTGGCGAAGCGCGCGACTGAAGGCCATAAGGGCAGCGGCGTTCCGCGGTGCCAGCGGATCGTCACTGGTCGGCACGTGGACGATGAAGTTCAACGCATTCACCGGCAATCCGGCCTCTCGCATCGCCGCGTAATCGGCAGGCACCCGACTTCCCGCGCGGAAGAAGGCTGCGTAGTCGGTATCGGCCTCGAGGAACGCCAAGCCAGCGAGCAGCAGGCCCAGCCCTCCGCTGATTGCGAGCACCCGACGTGGCCGTTGGTGCAACCGCGCAATCCAGTGCATGGAAGCCAGAAGGCGGCTGGTGTGCGCCCGAGCTGGACGGTCGTGCCACAGGACGACGAGCAGCGCCGGCGTGAAGCTTACGGTGAGTATCAGGGCGAGCGAGATGCCCAGCGCACCG
>JBDSMU010000183.1:0-17699 GCA_039915685.1 Gemmatimonadales bacterium
ATCGACGATGCCGATAACGCCCACGCCGGCAGCGGCGAGGTAAAGTGCGGCCGGGGAGCCCAGCCCGCCCGCGCCCACGAGGAGCACGCGGGCGGCCTTGAGCTTCTCCTGTCCCGCCACGCCGACCTCGGGGAGCGTCAGGTGGCGGGCGTAGCGTCGGAGTTCGTCGGGGGAGAGTTTTGTGTTGAGCGGCATGTCGAAAGATACGCCGCTCCGACGGCGTCAGCTTCCCCGCGGTGGCGGGTTGGTGACGGTCACCCGCCTCACACGATCCGCCGAAACACTCTGAGCGCCAACACCGGCCCCAGCGCCAGCACCATCATCGTCCAGCGCCACCCCACTGCGCCAGCCAGCACCGGCAGCAATTGTATCGAGCCGATCGTGAGCAAGAAACCGATTGACGTCTGCAGCGTGAGCGCCGTGCCCACCGCGTGCGGCGGCGCGTGCTCGGTCACGAGCGCCGAGAACTGCGCGGAGTCGGCGATCACCGCGACACCCCACACTAGACATAGCACTATCACCACACCGAATGGTGCCCCGAACACCAGCGCACTGAGCAGGCAGCAAGCGCCGCTTGTCACCAGTGCCGTGCGCACCACTCGCGGGCGACCGACCCGGTCCGCTGCCCAACCACCCCACACGCACCCGATCGCACCAATCGCGATGCACGCGAAACTCCAGAGCTTCGAGACCTCTCCCTGCCCCGACGCAACAGCCGACGCCGCCAGAAACGCGGGTAGCCACGCCCAGAACGCGTAGAGCTCCCACATGTGCCCGAAGTATCCGCCGCTGATGCGCCGCAGCATCGGATCCCGCATCACCGTGCCCGCGAGCTGCCACGAGAATGGCCGCGCCGGAAACGCATGCGGCCCGTCACGGTACGCCAACGCCACGAGCACTGCCGCAACCAGCGCACTTCCCGACGGCACCAGCACCGCCGCGCCTAGCGAGACGTGCACACCGCTCAACAGATATGGCAACGCCTTCCCCGCCGTGAGCGCGCCGACCACGGTACCGATCGCGAGCCCGCGGCCATCACGGAACCAGGTCGACGCCATCTTCATCGCCGGCGGATACACCCCGGCGAGTGCCACGCCAGTGAGCACGCGCGACGCAAGCGCCGGCGCAAAACCGTCCGCCACCAGCAATGAGGCATTTGCCAACGCCGCACACAACGCCGACGCCGCGACATACCATCGCGACGGGAGAATGTCAGGGAGGTTGAGCACCGCAGCGATCAGCGTGCCGGCGACGAACCCCAGCTGCACCGCCGACGTGAGCCAGCCAACCTGCGCCGGAGTGAGCGGCACTCCGGAACGGAAAGCGGGGAGCGCAACGCTCCCCGCAAACCACACCGACATCGCCAACAACTGCGCGACGGCCAGCAACCCGAGCTGCCGCCACCGCGCTTCAAGCACGCTCAGCCGCCCAGCGGGACGCCCTTCCCGCCCCCGGGAACGCCGATCTCGGTCATCGCCCGCAAATTGAGCACATCATCCAGCTCAGGACCCTCCAGCACCTTCTTGTCGGTGACGAGTTCCTTGACGGTCTTGCCGGTCGCGAGCGCCTCCTTGGAAAGCTTGGCCGCTTCGCCATAGCCGATCTTTGGCATGAGCGCCGTCACCAGCGCCGGGCTCCGCTCCAGCCAGTACGCACACTGCTCGGCGTCGGCCTCTATCCCCGCGATGCACCGCTCGTCAAAGACGCGCACTGCATTCGCGACGATCTCGATGCCGAACACGATGTTGTGGGTGATTACCGGCATCATCACGTTGAGCTCCAGCTCGCCGGCCTTGGCCGCCATCGCCACCGTGGTGTCGAGCCCGATCGCCTGATAACAGACCTGGTTGACCATCTCCGCGATCGATGGGTTGATCTTCCCAGGCATGATGCTCGACCCCGGCTGCACAGCCGGCAGGATGATCTCGGCAAGCCCGGTGCGCGGTCCCGACGCGAGCAGCCGGATGTCGTCAGCAATCTTGCAGAGGTCGAGCACGAACGCGCGAAAGGCACCGCTGAACGTGGCGATGTCGCCCATCGACTGCATCAGCTGGATCCGGTCTTCGCCAACTTCCACCTCGAGGCCCGTGATGGCGCGGAGATACTTGACCATCAGCGCCGGATATTCCGGCTCCACATTGAGCCCGGTGCCGACCGCGCTGCCGCCGATGTTCATCGCGAGCAGCCACTTCGACGCCTGCTCCAGCTTGGTGCGGTGTCGCGCCACCGTCCGACCGTACGCGCCGAATTCCTGGCCGAGCCGGATCGGTGTGGCGTCCTGGAGGTGCGTACGGCCCGACTTCATCACGTTGTCGAACTCGACGGATTTGGCCATGAACGACGCAGCGAGGCCGTCCATCGCCTCGAGCAACTTCGGCAGCGCCAGCAGCGTGGCGAGCCGCATAGCGGTGGGGATCACGTCGTTGGTCGATTGCGCCATGTTGACGTGATCGTTCGGGTGGATTGGTGAGTACGTGCCGCGTTCGAAGCCCAGGATCTCGTTGGACCGATTCGCCAGCACCTCGTTGCAGTTCATGTTGTGCGACGTTCCGGCACCCGCCTGGTACGGATCGACGATGAACTGGTCGCGATGCTGACCACCGAGCACCTCGTCGGACGCCGTAATGATCGCCTCCGCATGCGCCGCCTCGATTCGCCCGGTCTCGCGATGCGTCTCAGCGGCGGAACGCTTGATCATCACGACAGCATCGACGAACCCCGCCAGCGGCATCAGCCCCGAAATCGGGAAGTTCTCGGCGGCTCGGAGTGTCTGGATGCCATAAAGGGCGCTGGCAGGAACCTGTTTCTCACCCAGGGGATCCTTCTCGGTGCGGAACGTCATGACGAACGCGATCCTTGTTCAAAGTGTGGTGACAAAATAGCCCGATGGGTGCAGAGACGTGTCAGGCCGCGCGCAGGAACGGGTTGAGCCGACGCTCGCGCCCCACCGTCGTCTCCGGACCGTGCCCGGGCAGCACCCGCGTCTCGTCAGGGAGCACCAAGAGCACGCGGTTGATGCTCTCGATCAACTCTGCATGATTGCCACCGGCGAGGTCGGTGCGGCCGATTGAATCCTGGAATAGCACATCGCCAGCGATCGCCATCCCGTGGCCGATGAACGCAACATGCCCAGGCGCATGGCCCGGAGTATGGCGAACATCGAAACGACACGCACCAATCGAGACCGAATCGCCGTCGGCGAAGTCATGATCGGGGGCGGTCAGGCGCGGCAGATCGTCGATGCCGAACATCTTGCCCTGCTCGGGGAGCGAATCGTACCACCGGCGATCGGCGGGGTGCAGCCATACTGGTGCACCGGTAGCCGACCTCACCGCGTCAACTCCCCAGATATGATCGATGTGCGCGTGGGTGAGCCAGATCGCCTTCACCGTGAGTTCGCGCCGAGCGATCTCGGCGAGGATTCGGGCATGTTCTTCGCCCGGATCAATCACCACGGCATCACGGGTGTCACCGTCGATCAGCAACCAGGTGTTCTCGACAAACGAACCATTCTCGATGCACACTGTGGACGGTGCGGCCACTGACGTCACGCGCCGGCCCGGCCGATCGACGATTCCGCCGTCTCGAGCACGGGCGACTGCAGCGGTCCATCGTCGTGGTGCGCGAGCCAACGCTCGGCTTCAAGGGCCGCCATGCAACCCGTACCGGCCGACGTGACCGCCTGACGGTAGTAGTCGTCGATCACGTCGCCCGCTGCGAACACGCCTGCAATGTTGGTCGCCGTGCGCCACGGAATCGGCGTCAGGATATATCCCTTCGGTGATGTCGTGAGCTGGCCATCCAGGAACGCGGTGTTCGGCGTATGCCCGATCGCGATAAACAGTCCGCCCACGGCGAGGTCGCTGACGGCACCGGACTCGGTGTTGCGCATCCGCACGCCGGTGATCTCGTCGATACCAAGCACCTCGGTCACCTCGGTGTTCCACTCCACCCTGATCTTAGGGTTCGAGAGGGCGCGGTCGACCATCACCTTGCTCGCGCGGAAACTGTCACGGCGATGAATGATCACCACCTCACTGGCGAACTTCGTCAGGTACGTCGCCTCTTCCATCGCCGAATCGCCGCCGCCCACTACCGCCAGCACCTTCTGCCTGAAGATCGGTAACGCGCCGTCGCACACCGCACACGCCGACACACCCAAGCCGGCCTGCGCGAGTCGCTGCTCGTTCGGGACGTTGAGCCAGATGGCGCGTGCGCCCGTGGCCACGATGACGGTCTGCGCCTTCACTGGTGCAGCGTACGATGGCGTCAGGGTGAAGGGGCGGTTCGACAGGTCAACCTTCGTGATGTTCTCGGTAATGATCCGGGTACCAAAGCGCTCAGCCTGCGTACGCATCCGTGCCATGATCTCCTGACCATCGATTCCGTCGGGGAAACCCGGGAAGTTCTCGATGTCCGTGGTGTACATGAGCTGACCACCCGGAATCATTTCGCGTCCGGGTTCGCCCTCGTACACCAACGGGTTCAGTTGTGCCCGCGCGGCATAGATCGCCGCGGTCCAGGCTGCAGGGCCGGAGCCGATGATGACGAGGGACTCAGTGTCGGCTGGGGTCAGGGCAGGATTGGTCACGCTGGTGCTCCATCGATTGAAAATGCCGAACAATGTTGCTCCATGCCAAACGTCACGGTGCGGCCGGTGTTCCCGGCACGGTGGTATCGCGCCGGACGGGATTGCATTGCCCGCCGCGCCACTGGAATTGCCATTGGGACGCGGTGTCGAACCGCACCGTCCGCGGGTTGAGTGTCGCGCGGCGTCGCACCGAGTCCTGCCAACTGCTGGCGGAGTCGCGCGCTCGCAGCGTGATGCACGCGACGGCGGAGTTGACCCATGGCGCCACCACGAGGGCGGTGTCGACTCGCGCGAGCCAACTAGCGGTATCACGGCCCGGCGAGAACGCGGCAGCATCGAGTGGGCGGTCGGCGATCACGGGGCGGATGTCGAGGGCCGGCGCGAGTGCGGTCGCGAGCAGTTCTTCCGCCACCAGACCGATGCGCGGCCCCAGATGGTGCACCACCACGACCGGCGCTCCGGTGGGTGGCACCTCCAGGCGCCACCCAGCGAGCGCCCCCGCGCCCCGCGGCCACGAGCGCGCGAGGATGGTCGTGAGCCGGCCGCGGGCCTGGTCGACGGCCGGGATGATCGCAGTCGCCATCGGCACCTTCTCGGCCTGAGAGGTGCGCGCCCGTGCGAGCGCAGCCAGATCCGGGACGGCTACGACCTGCACCACTGGTTCGATGCCCGTTGCGGCGGCAATCGCCGTCGACAGGCGCCGTTCGAGATCCACGGGGCCGGCTTCGTCGCTCACCACCAGGAGCCGCAGTTCGACACTTCCCCGTTCTATCCGCACCACCTGTTGGACCGCGTCGGGCACAAGTTCAGACAGGATCTGTCGCACCTCTGCATTGCGCTGCACCTGCCACGAGACTTCTTCAAGCGCCGATGTCAGCGGAACGTACACCGCGGAGAGAAACGCCAATGGCACGGCGATCCGCATCAGCGGCCCGAATCGGGATTGGAAGACCCTGTGCAGCGCTCCCTGCCCACGCGCCGCAATCCGGTCGAATCGCGTCGCGCGACTGGTGAGTGCCCGCGCCTCGAGTGCCACGGCATCGACCGCGTCGTAGCCGAGCAGAAGAAACGTGAGGACGGCGAAGAGGAGGATCGCTGAGAAATTGGCGGTGAACAGCAGCGCCGAACCACCGGTAATCGCGCCGTCCGCGGTACCGATGCCATACCCGATCACCGACACCGGTGGCACCAAGGCGATCGCGACGGCCGTGCCGGCAGCCGCAGCGGTCGTGTCGGAGGTCCGCCGCACGGTGGTGTAGGCCGCCGCAAGCGCACTGAATATCGCGACCAGCAGGTCGAGGGCGGTCGGAACGGTGCGGGTCGCAATCTCGTTGGTCACTTCGTGAAACGGCAACAAGACGGTAAAGAGTGCCGTGCCGCCCACGATCACGAGGATGCTCATCCCGACCCGGAGTGCGGAGCGGATCACGAGATACGACGACCCGATGGCGAAGCCCATGCCCAGTTCGACGATCGGTCCCATCAGCGGCGAGACGAGCATGGCGCCGATCACGATCGCCGTGCTGTTGAGCACCAGTCCGAGGATCGCGATGCCCGCCGCGAGCACCAACTGGATCCAGTACCCCGGCGCCCGCCGCTTGTTGAGGTCGAGCATCTCCTCGACTGTTTCGATGCGCGCGTTGGCATCGATCCCAACGGCGTCGGCGGCGCGTGCCTGCAGCGGTCGCACCAGCCGGCGGAGCAACCGGAGGAACGCCAGCAGGTTCGATGGTTCCCGTGTTTCCTGTTCGGTCATCGCGGCCCCACGGCACTGGCCACACCCTGCTCCGCCACGCGAATCAGGCCGATCGCGCCGTGGCATGCCGAGACGGAGCCGACCACAAGGTCGGCGGCGCCCGTGGCCTCGACCTGTGCCACCAACGCGTCCCAACCCTCAAATGCCCGTCCAGCGGGATACATCCCGACACCGTGTGCCACGTGTCTGCACGTGAACAACGCCGGGCCGGCGGTCGGTCGCTCCGCCGCGCGTGCCCGGGTCCACGCCTCGACCGCCTCGCCCATCTCCCAGGTGCGTGGGGCGCGGGTGGCGGGACAGAGTCCGGGTTCGATGCAGTGCGTTGGGCAAAGCCAATCGGCGAACGAAACGTACCGGGTACCGTCGGCGTGGAGCATATCGAAGGGTGCGCCAAGCGGAGCCACCGCTGGCACCGTCCTCACATCACGTTCAGGCCACCGATCGCGGGCACGACGCATGATCCAGTTGGCCATGAGGTGCGGCATCAGCGGTGAGGGCACGATCATGTCGGGGCGTTCGGTAACGCGGCGAACGGCAGGATCAAGCCACAGGTCGAGGAAGGCTTCCCATTCGGTCACCACCACTTCGCGCGCGGCAGCGGGTGCTTGCCTCGCCACCTGGCACGCCGCGTCACGGTCGACGACCAGCAGCCTTTCGTAGTCGACGGCGCCATCACTGCGTGCGCGCTCCAATTGCGCGGTGTAAAACGCACCGTAACACCCGCCACCGATGATCACGACCGCGCCGAGCATGATCATCGACGCAGGATCCTGCCGCCATCGACGACGATCGTTGCGCCGGTGATGAAATCGCCGTGCTCAACGAGGAACAGCAGTGCCTGCACGGCGTCGTCGGGCGTGCCGAGCCGCTGCAGCGGAGTGGTGTCGGTGAGGAAGGTGCGGCGCGCGTCGTCATAATCGTCCGGCACCATTACGGTGCCCGGAGCGATCGCGTTCACGGTGATCTCGGGTGCCAGTGCTGTGGCGAGCACTTTGGTGAGCATTACCACGCCGGCCTTGCTGACCGAATGCGCGGCATATGAGGGCCAGGGCTCCAGTCCACCGAGGTCGGCGATGTTGACGATCCGGCCACCCTGCTTTGCAAGGTGGGGCGCCGCCTGCTGCGCGAGCAGGAACGGCGCGCGCAGGTTGAGGTGCATGATCGCGTCCCATTGCGCCGCCGTGGTGTCGGCAACCTCGATGCGCTCCATGACCGCAGCAGAATTGACGAGCACATCGAGGCGACCGAAATGGTCAACTACGCGCCCGGGAAGTGCACACGCCGCGTCGACGTCGGTGAGGTCGGCGCCGAACGCTGCCGCTCGGTGCCCAGCGGCCTCGAGTTCCGCGACGACTTCATCGGCCTCGGCCGATGCGCTGCCGTAGTGCACGGCCACGTGCATGCCACGATCGGCAAGCGCGACCACAAACGCGCGCCCGAGTCGGCGTGCACCGCCTGTCACGAGCGCGACCCGTCCGGCAAGGTCGAGGCTCATCCTGCGCGTGCCGCTGGTCTACGTCGCTCGAGTGGAGGGAGCCATTCATCGGGGACGTCTTGCGACCCGAGTCGCGCATGGGTCCCAATGGTGTCGAGATCGCCATGCCAGTCGGAGCCCCCGGTGCGCGCCAGGTCGAGCGCCTCGGCGGCCTCGGTGATCGTAGCACGAGTCTCGCCATCGTGGCTCGGATGCCGGGTTTCGACTGCGTCGAGACCGTCGGCGCGAAGCAGTGCAAGCTCAGTGCGCGTACCGTGACGCTTGAGGTGCGCCGCCGACACGATGCCACCCACCGAGTGCACGAGGTCGGCAACGTCACGCAACGGCGGAAGTTCCTTGTCCACGAATGCCGGACGGCCGGTGCCAATGTATCGATCGAACGCCTGCTGAATCGTCGTGACGTGGCCAGCGGCAAGCAGCGCTCGCGCCACATGCGGCCGGCCGATGGCGCCACCATCGGCGATCCGACGGATGTCATCGAAGCCGATGCGAAGGCCGAGACCGGTGAGGCGCGACACCATCCCGCGTGCGCGGCGATCGCGGCCATCACGTGCGTGCACGAGGAAGTCCTCGAGCCTGTCGTTACCACTCGGAAGGAAATACCCGAGAAGGTGCATCTCACCCCAGCGCACCTGCACCGAGAACTCGCACGCCCCGATCACGTTGACTCCCACCTCGCGACCGGCCTCCATTGCCTCGGCCACGCCGGCGGTCGTGTCGTGGTCGGTGAGGGCCAGCGTGGCGATGCCGATCTCTGCCGCGTGCCGCACGACGTCCGCTGGCGCGAGCATCCCGTCTGATGCGGTCGAGTGACAGTGGAGGTCGATCATCTCACGCCGACGTGGCGTATCCGCCATCGGGCGACGTCCAAGCGACCTGCGACGCGCGCAAAAGTGCGACCAACGCGGCGTCGCTGGTTTCGTCGAACGCCATCTCGCCGACCTTGGCGCCGCGCGGTGAGAAACGGGCAAAGCGCCGTTCGTCGGTGCTGCCGTCGACCAACCGAAACTCGACGGAAAGTTCGTCGACGTCGTATTGGGTCACCCGGCCGCTGGGCGCGGCCTCCCACGTCCGGCCCGCGTCATCTGTTATCTGTCGCGCCATCAATCCTCCCCGGACGAGTCAAGGAAATCTCCTGCCATCGCGTTGCTGTCGACTCATCATCATACCCAGCCAGCTCCCGGAGCGATGCCTCAAGGATTCGTTCTTCGTCGTCGGCAGGACCGGTCGAGCGGTGCGTCACCGGGTCGGGGCCCTCGGTGAATTCCAGCCACCGATCGGCGTGCCCTTCTGCCCGGAAAACCCAGAGGTGCTGGCCGCGCGCCTTGAGACGCGCCGCCAGCACCTCAAGGATGTCCAGCCAGGCATCGATGTGCTCCGGGTCGACCGTGACGCGCGCCGCCGTCAGCACCCGTACCACGTCAGCCCTGCTGCTCGGGGAATGCGTGCAGCGTCTGCCGGACGTCGGCGAGGAAGCGGTCGGCATCGGCACCATCGACGATCCGATGATCGAAGGCCAGCGCCATCATGCCCTTCGTTCGAATGCCGAGCGCGTCGCTGCCGTCTGGAAGCGTGATGACCGCCGGTCGCTTTTCGATCGCACCGATGGCCAGAATCGCGACCTGCGGCTGGTTGATCACAGGCGTTCCGACGAACGTGCCGAATCCGCCGGGATTGGTGATCGTGAATGTTCCCTTCTGCACTTCGTCCGGCGTGAGCTTCCGGTTGCGGGCACGATCCGCGAGGTCCTGCACCGCGCGCGCGATACCGAGCAGCGACAATTCGTCGGCGTGGTGGACGACCGGCACGATCAACCCCCAGTCGAGCGCCACGGCGATGCCGACGTTGATGTCGCGGCGGAAGACCGTATTGTCGCCGGACACCGCGGCGTTGATCACCGGATGCTTGCGCAGGTTGTCGGCAATGGCCTTCACGATGAAGGCGAGGAAGGTGAGGTTGACGCCACGCTCGGCGAATCCGGCCTTGAGCGACTTGCGCACCTTCGCCACGTGCGTGAAGTCAACTTCGATCAGCGAGTTCACGTGCGCCGACACCCGGCGCGACAGCACCATGTGATCGGCGGTGAGCTTGCGGATCCGGCTCCACGGTTCGACGCGATCGCCTTCCCACGCCAATACCGGGGTGCCCGCGGGCAGGGACGGCATCGGCGCGGTCGGGGCCGGTGTTGGCGGCGGGGCGGACACAGGGGCCGGTGAGCCGTCTGCCTGGCTCGCGTCAGGCTTGGCAGCGGGCGTTCCCGTCTCCATGAAATCGAGTACGTCTTGCTTGGTCACCCGACCAGCCGATCCGCTGCCGGGAATGGTGCCGAGGTCGAGTCCATGTTCCTCGACCATCTTGCGCACCAACGGCGTCGACTTCCGCTTGAGGCGTTCCTCCGCCGATTCATCGGCACTGGCCGATGAGGGCGCCGCCGACGTTTGCGCCGGGGCGGACGGTGCCGGGCTCGGTGATGCGGGAGCCGGCGTTGCGGCGGCGGCCGATACGGGCGTGGCAGCCGGCGCCGATGCGGCAGCGGCTGCCGCCGGCTGGGCAGCAGCAGCCGGCGCCGATGCGGCGGCGCTGACATCGGTCTCGATTCGTGCCACGATGGTGCCCACGTCCACGGTCTGACCTTCGGTGACCAGTACCTCGATCAGCACGCCGGCATTTGGCGCCGGGATCTCCGCATCGACTTTGTCGGTCGAGATCTCGAAGATCGGCTCGTCGCGTTTCACCGTATCGCCGACCTGACGGATCCACCGGGACATCGTGCCCTCGGTGATTGATTCGCCCATCTGCGGCATGATCACGTCAATGCGAGCCATCCCAACTCCTCGTGGAATCTCTGTTCAGTAGGCGGCGAGCCAGCGGCACGCGCGCACGATGTCCGACGTCTGCGGCAGCACGAAATCCTCGAGCGGTGGCGCGTACGGCAGCGGCACGTCGTGCGCGGCCACGCGCCGCACCGGTGCGTCGAGCCACTCGAAGCAGAGCTCGTTGATTCGGGCGGTGATCTCGCCCCCAATCCCGCCCGTGACGGTGTCCTCGTGGACCACCAGCACCCGGTTGGTCTTCTTCACCGTAGCAACGATAGCAGCATCGTCGAGCGGGAGCAGGGTGCGCAGGTCGATCACCTCGACCGATATCCCATCGGCAGCGAGCAGTTCGGCCGCCTCCAGTGACTTCCACACGGTCGCCGCGTAGGTGATGATCGAGAGGCGCGTCCCCTCGCGAGCGGTTCGGGCCACGCCCAGCGGCACCACATGGTCGCCAACGGGCATCGTGCCCTTGATCCGGCGATAGAGGTACTTGTGCTCGAAGAAAAGCACCGGGTCCTCATCACGGATGGCGGCCTTGATCATGCCCTTCGCATCTTCGGCGGTCGCCGGATAGGCGATCTTGAGCCCCGGGGTGTGCAGGAACGCCGCTTCGGGGTTTTGCGAGTGAAACGGCCCGCCCCGCACATATCCGCCGGAGGGACCGCGCACCACGATCGGGCACGGCAGGAATGCGCGGTACCGCGCGGTCGCGACGTAGTTGGTCAACATGTCGTAGGCGCACGAGACGAAGTCGATGAACTGCATCTCCACCACCGGCCGCATGCCGTAGTGCGCGGCACCGGCCGCAGCACCGACGATACCGGCCTCGGCAATCGGTGTGTCGATCACCCGCAGGTCGCCGAACCGGGCGTGCAGCCCGTCGGTGACCTTGAATGCGCCGCCGAACGCGCCGATATCTTCCCCGAGGCAGAAGACGTTCTCGTCGCGCTCCATCTCCTCCGTGATACCCTCACGAATCGCCTCGAGAAAGGTGATCTCAGGCATCGTGGGTCCCCCAGCTCGCGGGGCGCTCGTGCGCGTCAACGGCCGACGCAACACCCTCGCGATACCAGAGCCGGGGCATTTCCGCCGGCTCCCTGTACACACCACGCAGCGCGTCGGGACCATCGCACGGCGGCGATGCCTCGGCCTCGTCGGTTGCGGTATCGACCACGGCGCGTACTGCGTCGTCAACCGCCTCGACCTCAGCGGTGGTAAAACCGAGCTCGTCGGTGAGCCGCGTGACATAGCGATCGATCGGGTCGTTGGTGGCAGCCCAGCGCTCGATCTCGCCCGGCTTGACGTAGCTCTGGTTATCGTGTTCCGCGTGACCGCGGCGCCGGTAGGTGAGCATCTCGATCAGGGTAACGCCCCCGCCCTGCCGTGCATTGTCGACTGCATCACGCGTGACGCGGTAGGCATCCAGCACGTCATTGCCGTCGGCGCGCACACCTGGGATGCCATACCCGATCGCCTTGTCGATGAACTGTCGCGCGGCAGTCTGCCTGAACGTCGGAGTCGAATAGGCGTAGCCATTGTTCTCGACGATCACCACCAACGGGCAGCGCTGCACCGCGGCGAAGTTGATCCCCTCGTGGAACGCGCCGGTGCTGGTGGCGCCATCGCCCACGTACACCAGGCCCACCCGGTCTTCGCCGCGCATCTTGAAGGTGAGCGTGACACCGGCCATCACCGGCACCATGTCGCCGAGATGCGAGATCTGTCCGACGAAGTTGCGGTCCTCGACATCACCGAAATGGATGTTGAGTTCGCGACCGCGCGTGGGAGAATCGCCCTTCGCCATGTACTGCCGCAGGATCTCGACCGGCTCCGCCCCCTTCACCAGCATCGAACCGAGATTGCGAAGGAGCGGCGACAGCACGTCGCGACGTTCAAGCGCGAACGCCGAGCCGACGGCGCACCCCTCCTGGCCGAGCGAGCGGAACAGGCCGCCGACCACTTTGGTCTGGCGATAGAGCGCTACCAGCCGCTCTTCGAGGGTCCGGGTGAGTCGCATCCAGCGATAGAGCTCGAGCAATTGCTCGCGCGAAAGGCCGTGGGACGCCGGAGCGGTGCTGTCGGGTGTTGCCATGCAGGTGTGGGGCCTCTCGTACGGGGTCGGCGCGGGCGTCAGTAGGTGCCGCGGAGCTCGTGCTGGGGATTTGCCATCTTGTGCACCTCTCCCAGAAACCGCTTGCCGAGCCGGTCGAGTTCGCTTTCGGCAGGCTGGTCGGTGAGAATCGTAACCAAGGTGTAGTGACCGCCCTCGGCCGCCACATCCACCCTGATCGAGCCGAGCGAGCCTTTGAAGCTGAGCGCGCGCAGGCCAGTCTCGGTGGGCGCGAGACGCGCCCCGAACAGTGCCGTCGCCCGCGCGATCACGGCGTCGGGCGAGACGCTGGTGCGGTGATAGTACTTCACGCCGGTGGGAGGTAATCCTGTCCGAGATGCGTGATCATGTCCTCGCCCATCATCCACCGCAGCGTGTTTTTGAGCTTGGTGTGCTGGATGAAGAAGTCATGCTCTGGATAGAGTCCAGGCACCGTCTGCGGGCTCTTGAAGTAGAACGACAGCCACTCCTGCACCCCCGAAAGGCCGGCGCGCTGGCTGAGGTCGAAGAAGAGCGCCAGGTCGAGTACCAGCGGGGCGGCAAGGATCGAGTCACGGCAGAGGAAGTCCACCTTGATCTGCATCGGATAGCCGGCCCAGCCGAAGATGTCGATGTTGTCCCACCCTTCCTTGTTGTCCCCACGCGGCGGGTAATAGTTGATCCGTACCTTGTGGTACATCTTGGCGTAGAGGTCGGGGTAGAGCTGGGGCTGCAGGATGTACTCCAGCACTCCGAGCTTCGACTCTTCCTTCGTCTTGAACGACTCTGGATCGTCGAGCACCTCACCATCGCGGTTGCCGAGGATGTTGGTGCTGTACCAGCCCGCCACGCCGAGCATGCGCGCCTTGAACATCGGTGCGAGCACGGTCTTGAGCATCGTCTGGCCGGTCTTGAAGTCCTTGCCGCCGATCGCGACCCTGCGATCCCGGGCAAGCTGCTCAAGCGCCGGGATATCGCACGACAGGTTCGGTGCGCCGTTGGCGAACGGCACGCCCTCCATGATCGCGGCGTACGCGTACAGCATCGACGGCGCAATCGTGACGTCGTTGGCATCCATCGCGGCCTCGAAGCTCTCGAGGGTCTGGTGCTGCGGGCCCGGGACGATGAAGATCTCTGTCGATGCGCACCAGACAATCACGCAGCGCGCCGCACCCGATTTCGCCTTGAAGTCACGGATATCCTGACGCAGCGCTTCGGCGAGCTCACGCTTGGTCTTCCCCTGCTTGACATTGGTACCGGTCAGGCGCTTGACGTAGTGCTGGTCGAATACCGCCGGCATCGGCGTGATGGTCTCGAGGAAATCCCGGATCGGAAAGACGTGCTCATGCTTGTCGAAGACGCCGCAGTGGAGGCACGACTCGTACGCATTGTCGGGAACCGGATCCCACGCGCCGAAGACGATGTCCTCGAGCGGGGTGATCGGCACGAAGTCGCGGATCAGCGGGGTGCGCCCATCGGTGCGCTTGCCGAGCCGGATGGTCGCAAGCTGGCTCAGCGAGCCGTACGGCTGCGCGAGTCCACGTCGGGCCAGTTCGACACCGGCAATGAAGGTCGAGGCCACCGCACCGAGCCCGACGCAGAGCACTCCGAGTTTTCCGTCTGCCGGCGCAATCGGCCGGGCCGCATTTTCAGCCACTCAATGTTCCTTTGTTGACGTCGGCGCTCGCAGTTTCCCGGTGGACATGGGCGAACCGCTGCGCGACCGTGATGAGGGACAAACCTGTCAGGATGACGACAACAGCCGTGAGGATGAGGCCCCGTGGACCAGCGCCGAGCAGTAGCGTGGGAAGACCGAGACCGAGGATTCGCTCGGCGCGCTGGACGATGCCGACCTTGCAATCGAGCCCCAGGCCCTCGGCCCGGGCGCGCATGTACGATACCAGCAGGGCGGCGAGGATGCCGACCATGCAGGCGATCACCGACAACTCACGCCACTGGATGTCGGGGGCGTATATCAGGTAAGCCGCGATACCGATGAACGACGCGCCATCGCCGACCCGATCGAGCGTGGAGTCGTAGAAGGCCCCGAACCGCGACGTCAGCCCACCCTCGCGGGCCACTTGGCCGTCGAACGTGTCGATCATCCCGCTCACCAAAAGCAGCAACCCACCGGTCCGGATCGCGCCGAGTCCGAAGGCCAGGGAGGATGCCAGGATGAGCAGCGCGCCGACGGTGGTGAGGGTGTTTGGGGTGACGCCGCTGCGCAGCAGGGCCCGAATGAATGGGGCCGTGCTACTGATGTAGGCCCGCTTCACCACGTCCGGTACCAGTTCCGTCACGCGCCCCCGACCGAAAGGTCGATGATTTACCGCCACCCGGGAGGGGGTGGCGGACAGGGCGAAAACCTAACGGCCGGCGGGACTTGGAGCAATCGGAGCGGTGAGGTGGTAGCGGTAAACCCGGACCTCGGGTGCGCCATTGTCGCCCATGGCAAGAACCGCAAATCGATCGCCCCGTATGTCCACCTGAACGGCGGCAATGCGGTCGATGCCGGGAACCGCGCCGATCAGGCGGTCACCCTCCCATACCTCCCAGAGCGGGCTAGAATCGGTCATCCGTTCCACCCAGAGCCGGCTACGATCGTCGAGGGAGAGCGCACGGATCGCCGATCTCGTGGCCGGCCGGGTGAACGCCCCGTTGCAGGAGCCCGGGTGCGCGGTGCGGAACCGTTCCAGCGGCGCAAGCCCCTCCGCCCATTCCAGGTCGGAGATGGGGACCCCAGCAACTTCCCGGCGGAGGCTCCGCAACACCGTCCCGGCGCTGTCGACGGTCGACACGACATAGTCGGCGCCCTCGACGTGATACAGCTGCCCATCAGGCGACGGTTGCCACAACTCGCCCGTGGTATATGGCGCCGAGAAACTCGACTGGCTATCGCCGACGGTGCACAGCACGATGTTTGGAAGGGGGCCACTTCGCGTCGGGGGCACCCAACGGACATCGCCACGAGGGGTGAGCGGAAACCGGGCGAAACCGGGCGCTGCCTCACCGCTGCTCAGGAACGAGAATTGGAATAGCCAGGCCGACGCCGACGTGCCGCTGGCGAAGAATCGGGCGTTGGGGCCGCCGGTGATCGGCACGATGGGCCACGAACCGACCCAGGCACCGTCCGGGTGGAAGCGCCCGACCCGGGAATTGCCCGGGTCGTACACCATGAGGTCGCCCGCTCCCCACGCGAGTGAGTGGGGATCGTTGAACTGCCCGTCGCCCTTTCCGATCGACCCGATCGTCGGCCCCATCGTCCCGTCATCGCTGAAATGCACGATTCGTTTTGCGTCGCGATCGAGGACCCACACCCCACCCGCTGGGTCGAGCAGGACGCTTCGGACTCCCCGAAACTGGTCGCGCATCAACACCATCGAATCGAGGATGCCCGGCTCTGGATCGCCGCTGACAATCGTCTCGGGATGGTCGGCGCCCTCGGCCTGACGAATCGTGACGCCTGCCACGCCAGCCGGTACCCCGCCCTTCGGTGCCGGGCGATCGGCACACGAGGCGGCCAACGCGAGAAGGGAGGCGGCCAGGAAACGATTCATGTCGGACTCAACGGTAGAGGAGGTACGGGGCGATGCGGTTGCGGTATGCAGCGATATCGTTTGCCCAGGTCGCGACAATGGCATCGGGCGCGTCGCCACGCACCAACGCGGTGCGAAGCGCGCTCCCACCGGCAAGTCGGTCGAATGAACTGCCAATGCGAATCTGTGTCGGATGCACCGCCTGGATCGCGGCCAGAAGATGGATGGCGGTGCGCACCGGCTCGTACCGACTCCGGTCGGTGATATCGAGGCGCACGCCGAGGAGCGACGTTCCAGCGAACTTCGCGTCACCCGGCTGTGCCGGAGTGAATCGCACACCTCGGAAGGCAACACCGGGGAGTGATGCGCTGCGCATGCGCGCCAGCACCGCCGTGGTGTCGAGCCACGGCGCGCCCACCTGATGAAACGGGGCGTCGCTACCCCGGCCCACCGACAGCGCGGTCCCCTCGAAGAGACAGGTGCCGGGGTAATGGAAGAGCGCGTCGAGATCCCGCAGGTTCGGGCTCGGCGGTAAAAACGGGAGCCCGGTGGCATCGAACGGCATGTCACGAGTCCAACCATCCGCGGGCACGACCTTCAGGTCGACCTCCACGTTGAGATCGGCACGGGCGAGCAGGGCGTGCTCTCCGAGCGTGAGTCCGTGACGCATTGGAACCGCCAGTCGTCCAACCGACGACGAGAACGCGGGGTCGAGAACATTTCCCTGCATCGCGCCGTTGATCGGATTGGGACGATCGAGCAGGATCACCGGGATCCGGTGCGCACCAGCGGCCTGCATCACCTCGACCGTCGTCGCGAGCCACGTGTAGTAGCGGGCACCGACATCAGGCAGGTCGACCAGCATCACGTCGATCCCCCCCAACATCGCGGTGGTTGGCGCGCGAGTCGACCCGTAGAGCGAGTAGATTGGAATGCGCGTGTTGCGGTAGACCGACGACGCCACTTTCTCACCCGGCGCGGCGTTGGCTTCGAGTCCGTGTTCAGGCCCGAAGAGCGCAACCAGGTCCACCCCCGATTCGCGGAGGCGTTCAATGGCGCTGTGCCCATTGCGATCCACGGCGTTCACGTTGGCCACGAACCCGACGCGGCGGCCCCGAATCAGCGCGATTGAATCGGTGAGGAGCACGTCGATGCCCGGCCGAACCGCAACATGCGCCCTTGCCGGCGCGACCGGCGCCGGTGCCGGAGACGGAGACGACCGGCCCGTGCACGCGACGATGAGCGTCGCGCTGCCACACAACCAATATTTGGCGACCTGCCCGTGAAACTTCATCCGACCTCCGTGCTCGTGCTGATGCTTGGTGTTGTGGCCTGTTCCCGCACGCCAGAACCGAGGGTGATAGGCCCCCAGCCCACACGCAACCCGCCTGCGGTCGCTCTGGTTCCCGCGCC
>JBDSMU010000196.1:0-6771 GCA_039915685.1 Gemmatimonadales bacterium
CGTGAGAGTTACGCTCCTCGACCCCGCCGAGGGATACGACACGGCGCCGGTGACGCCGGTCGCGGCGCCCGGCGTTCCGCCGCTCATGCTCCATGCATACTGCTGGATGGATCCGTCGTCGGTGCTGGCGCTGCCGTTGAGGGAGCAACTCAGATAGGTACAGGTCCAGGTGAAATTGGGCACCGGTGGGTTGTCTACCGGTGGAGTGCTGCCAACTTCAATAGTCTTGGTGATGGTGCTGCTCTTGCCGCTGTTGTCGGTGACCGTGAGCGTCACGGTGCGCGGACCGGTGTGCGGGTAGGTCGCCGCCACCGTCACACCGGTGGCGGTCGGATCGGGAAAGCGCCCCAAGGCCCAGGCATACGACACGATCGTCCCATCGTCGGTCGACGACGATGCGTCGAGCTGGCAGGTTAGGGTCGGGCAGCTCCAGGTGAAGGCCGCCACCGGGGGTGAGTTTCCGGGCGATGGTGATCCAATCAGGAAGCCCGTGTTCATGAGGCGGTTCGGCGATTGTGCGCCGGCATTCGTGATGACATTCAGGACGCTATTACCCACGAGCGCGGCAGCTACTGCAGCAGCTGAGGCAGACGGCGATGTCTCGAGGTAGAGCGCCGCCACGCCAGCGGCATGGGGCGATGCCATCGACGTTCCACTCAGGACGGCTGTGGCGTTGTCGCTCGTTGCGTACGCTGAGGTGATGCCCGAACCTGGAGCGAAAACGTCGAGGCAGGTGCCAAAGTTGGAAAAGCTGGAGCGGGCATCTCCTGAAGTGGAAGCGCCCACGGTGATGGCTGCAGGCACGCGCGCAGGCGACGAACCGCATGCGTCGGCGTTGTCGTTGCCCGCTGCGACGACGTATGTCACACCGCTACTGATCGACGCCTGCACGGCCTGGTCGAGCGCGGAAGAATTCCCCCCACCCAGGCTCATGTTGGCAACGGCCGGCCTGATCGCGTTTGCTGTGACCCACTCGACGCCGGCGATCACGCCGGATGTGTACCCCGTGCCGTCGCAGCCGAGCACCCGAACTCCGATCAGGGCCACCTGCTTGGCAACGCCCCAGGTGCTCCCTCCGACGGTTCCGGCAACGTGGGTTCCGTGTCCGTTGCAGTCGGCGGTTCCGTTCCCGTCGGTGATCGCAGTGAATCCGCCCATCGCCCGGCCGCCGAAGTCGGCGTGGGATGCCCGAATGCCCGTATCGATGATGTAGGCGCGGACGCCATTCCCGGATGGTCCCCAGATGTACGTCTGGTTGAGTGGCAGGTTCGACTGGTCGAGGCGATCGAGTCCCCACGGGGCGGAGGACTGCGTGCCGCTGATGGACACGATGGCGTCGCGCTCGATGGCCACCACCGCGGGGTGGTTGCGGACCGCTGCCATCTCACTGGCGGGGAGGTCGGCGGCAAAGCCATGCAGCGTCCGGACAAAGGTATGGTGCAGCGCACCGCGGTGGCTGCGCACTATCGCAGTGGCCAGCCCCGGTACGTCTGAGACGTCGCGCCGCAAGGTCACGATGTAACGATCCTGGCTTGGTGCGAACGCCGAGAGGGCTGGGACGGGCGCCAAGGGCTCCGTGGGAGCCTCGCCATCCTGGCACGCCAGCGCGAGGAGTAAAACGGGCAAAAAGGGAACGGTCCGGAGGTCAATCCGCACGGGCAATCCTCAATAATTGATCAAAAGTCGGGGGGGGATCCGCAGGCGAACGTTCGACGCGGCGTGAATGTTCCACGACCTCTCGTCTCGATCGGGCCTGCGGCGGCGACCAGTCCGAAGCCAATGCAGGTAGCTGCAGTTGCTCGGGAACCATATCTGGCGCGGCATTATTATAACGGGTTGTACGTGCAGGGGCATGAACGGGCCCAAAGCCCTGGAGCCGGGATGAAAGGTCGGAAATCGGAGCGGGTGTTTGGCACGTGGGTGACGCTGGTTTTGGGCGTATTTACGCTCATGGCGTGTGGCGCTCAGGAGCCGTCCCTTCCCGGCGCCCCGGTCCCGCCGCCACCCGTCTCACCGCCTTCCGCTGCCTGCGTGACCCCGACCGGCGCAATCCCCGTCGGCGGGGTTCGCATCGCCATCACGCCCGCGACCAGGCATCAGGTCATCGACGGATTCGGCACGACCGTCCGGCTGTTTGACGATCCCCACCTCACGGAAACCTTTGATCCCGCCACGCAACGCGGCGCCGTCGTGGTACCTCCCGCTGAGCAGCAGCGCATTCTGGGGGCGCTCTATACCGATCTTCGGCTGACCCGTGTGCGGTATGCCACCGACCCCGGCATCGAGCCGGTGAACGACAACGCCGATCCGGCAGGTGCGGACCTCACGAAGTTCAACTTCGCGTGGAAACGGCTGGACGGTCATGTCGAATACGTCGCGGCAGCGCGTCAATTTGGTGTCACGTCCTGGTTCGGGTCGCCTATCGCGTTGGAATCCTGGATGGGTCGAGATGATCCAGCGGAGTACGTGGAGTGGGCGCTGGTGACGATCCGTCGCTGGCGCGACGGGGGCGCTACCCTGCCGTATTGGTCGATCCTCAATGAGCCCGGCCTCATCGGGCCCTACTCGCCGGCGTTCGTGCGCGATGCGACGAAGATGCTGGGGGCGAGGTTGGCGGCTGAAGGCATACCCACCAAGCTGGTGATTCCCGACGACCTCAATCCGGGCCGGGCACTTGTTCGTGCACAGGCCGTGATGGCTGATCCTGAAGCCCGGCGATATGTCGGAGCGCTCGCGTTCCACCTGTATGAGACGGGGTATGTGCCGGGCGTGAGTCAGCCCGATTTGGTGACGCTGTCTGCGCTTGCCCGGCAGTACGACCTGCCCCTCTGGATGACCGAATGGATAGCCCCTGATTGGTTCACGTGGGCGGCCACCATGCACGACATGCTCGCCAACTATGATGCGTCAGCGGTCGATTACATGTGGGGATTCTTCGGTCAATGGGAAGGCACGGACCCACACCTGATCACGATCACGAGCACGGGATCGACGTACACCGGATTCGTGCTTCACAAGCAGTACCACGTGATGGGGCAGTGGTCGCGGTTCGTTCCTCCGGGCTCAACCAGGGTGCAGGCATCGAGCACCGATCCAAACGTGCTCGTGAGCGCATACAGCGTGGGTGATCGTGTGGTGGTTGTTGCGATCAACACCGGTGCCGCACCGGTGAGCACCCAGTTCCTTCTGGGCGCCGGAACCCCATGCATCCGGACGGCTACTGGCATGCGCACCAGCGAGACGCTCTCGAGCAGCCTTATTCCGACCGCGACGTTGTCCGGGCCCGGGCTACTCGACAACTTGCCGGCACGGAGCGTCACGACGTTCACCTTTGCGCGCTGACAGCAGCTTGTTGTGATGAATGGCGCGCAGGGCGGGAACGGGATTGCGAGCAGCGAAGGGCGCCGCGTGCGACGTCAACTGGCGATACTTGGCGGATCGATCATCGGAGCGAGCACGTTGGTTGTGCTGCTGCCTGGGGACATCCGGGAGCGGCTTTCGCTGGCAAGCGCGTATGTCGCTCTTGCCCTGCTCGCTGTCACGCTCTCACTCGGCCCACTGAACGTGCTGCGCGGCCGGTCGAACCCGGTTTCCTTCCACCGTCGTCGCGATTTCGGAATCTGGTCGGCGGTATTCGGACTCCTGCACACCGGCATCGGGCTCACGGTCCATATGCAGGGCAAGGCCTGGCAGTATTTTCTCCCTGCCGACAACAGTCCCAGCCTATTCGACCTGCGCGCCGACCCCTTTGGGGCGGCGAACTATGCTGGCTTGGTTGCAGTGTTGCTGCTGGTCTTGCTGTCCGCCATCTCTAATGACAGGGCCTTGCGATCATTGGGGGTCCAACGGTGGCGCGGGATTCAGCGGTGGTCATATCCGCTGCTGGCGCTGACCATCGTGCATGGCGCACTCTATCAAATCATGGAGCGCAGGGGCGCGGTGATGGTCGCCATCTTCGCAGCCCTTGTGGCTACTGTGGTCGGGCTGCAGATCGCGCGAAGGAGGTTGACGTGACCGTTCGCACGGATTTTCACGCTGATCAACTGTAAGCGAAGCCAAACACCGGACGCGTGAGGTCTAGCGGAGCCAGCACTCGGCGCAACCGGTTCAACTCCAAGTTCGGTAAAGTTCCACACTGCGCCGCTCCAGCTGCGTTGCATATGCGCCGATGAAGCGTATCAAGCGTCCCTACGCGACCCACTGCCAAGACGCGACCTTAAACAAAAGGAAAGACTGGACTAACACAAAAAAACAGAACACAACAGGTGCGATTCGAGGCCTGGCTAGTACAGTCCACGGCATCAGGACAAAGATGGGAAAGAGTACCACTTCATATCGCGCTGTAGAAGCGAATGGTAGCGAGGAGTGAGCCAAGAGGAGAGATGCGATGGCATACGCGAGCCAACCGACCGGCAAACGACGCCACCCCCACGCCAGAATGATCATGACGGTCAAGGCCGAACCAATCTGAACAAGCTGGTGGTAAGGCAAGAGGCGAAGATGGCGAACCTCCCATAAAAAAGAGAGGATGCGGTCGGCCAGTGGGACATACGGAATCGTCCTCTCACTACCCCAAAAACGCTTTTGGATACCGAGGTACCCGTCAATCTGACCCGTCAACGCCGCTACCCAAAGGAAGTAAGTAGCTATCCCGACCAGGGTCGCCAGGGCCGGTAACAGGTACCAGCGCCACCCTTCACCGCGTCGTGCCGCGGTGACTGCCTCGCCGACGAAGAGAAATGGTAGGCAAATGGCCGTTGGGCGCGTGAGTCCAGCCAGAAACGCGGCGCATACGCTCCAACTGCGCTCCCCCCGGTTCGCTGCCCAAACTGCGCCGAGGGTGCAAACAAGAAACAACGATTCGGTGTAGAACATGGCGAAGAAGAAGCTCAACGGGCTCGCCAGTAACCAAATCGCCGGATCGCTCCACCGACTTTCCGAGGAACGGTACGCCTTGGTCAGGTCACTGAGCAGCAGGAGTGCGACCAGATAGAGGAATTGCGACAGCAGCACGCCAGCTAGCTGGGCGTGACTTCGAGCCCCTAGCGCGCTGGCCAGAGCCGGGAGCAGGGGGAAGAACGCGAATCGCCGTGCTTCCGGGCCCTCGGTCGAGTAGCCCTTGGTCGCGATAGCGGTGTAATGCTCCCCATCCCAGGTGCTCAGGGCGGAAACTGGATCCGTAATCTGGCGAGGTCCCGCTGGCCCGGAACCAACGCGAGCGGCCGCAATACCCCAGACAAGCGCCATCGCAACGCACCAGCACAGCACCAATTCCCAAGTGCGGCGGTTGATACCACGGAGGTAGAGGTTCATGGTGCCTTCTTTTTCGTCCCGCGATCCGCGGACAGGCTGGCCGTGCATCGCCCGGGAATTCGAGGAGACTGGGGGATTGTATTGCCGGCTGGGCAAGGTTCAAAGCGCTCGTGCGATACTGAATGTTGTGCACAATCACCGAAAAGTCGGCGAGCCCCGGCTTTGACGCGGTGTGAGTATTACCAACTCTCGCCGGACTTTAAGTGCGAAACATCGATATACCCGTCGGGGATGCTACTTCCCGCCTAGGTGCGCCCACGCCCAGCACGATTGGTGCCGTTCGCGGCCACTTGCGCCGGTCCGGGTTCATCGTCGCCGCGTGCGCGCCGCGGGTGATCGTCCGAGCGAGGTGAAGAAGGGCCGACGCCGGAGCCGATTATATGGTCGCGATGCGAAACTGGAAAGACTGGCACCATCGTTTCGCAGGATTTGGCAATTCGGGGGCGCTGCCGATTCGTGGCTCAAAACCTCCCAAGGCGCACCGTCGGTACCCCGGCATATGCTGCGCCGGATCCGGAGGCTGGTGACCTGGATCTGGGGGCGGCCCGCCACGCTGGCCGCGTCCCCAGCGCTGCACCATTCGTCAGCGAATGGCGACGAACGGCGTCGAGAGTTCGGTGCGACCCCACGCCAGGCGCAACTCGCCGCCGAACATTCCGGGTGCGGTGGAAGGGACCAGCGACATCGTGAGGCTCTCGACGGGCGTTGCCAATTCGCGGCGCGTGAGGTCGATCCGCGCGAGGTCGGCTGCAGCGTCGTACTCGTCCGCCATCTGCCCGGCATCCTTTTGGATGATGAGCTTCCAGGTGCCCGCCGATGGAATCGTGAACAACGCGTAGCGACCAGCAGGAAGGTTCACGCCGCCGATCACGAGCGGCAGATCAGTGGTGAGCGTGGTGGTCGCGTTCGCGCCGGTGCGCCACACCTTGTCGAACGGTACCAGGCTGTCGGTGTGGAGTGTGCGGCCGCGCAGGTGCGGCTGTCCGTGGTCGACGCGAATCTTGAGCGGTGCCACCGAGTCGGGCGTGCCCTCAGGCATCGCCACCGTGATCTCGCTCGTTGCGCGACCGCTCGGCACGAATCGCGGCGCGGTCTGGGCTGCTGCGGCTCCTTGGCAGAGTGCAATCAGGGCGAGAACGACCAAGGGAACTGATCGGGATTTGAGCATCGGCACTCCGAGGAGGGGGGCTAGATCCGGCACGATGCCGGAAAGTTTAATCGTCGCGGCATCAAAGCAGGTGGTCGTAATCACATTGTCGTCAGCGAATCAGTTCAACCCGAGCTGTCCGTGTCCTGGAGTGTAGTGCTCCAGCGCGCGGACGATGGCCGGCACGGTACGCATCGCGCCCGCTCGGGACAGGTGATTGTCGTCAATGTAGTATGCAGCCTCCCAAGTGCCCATCGGGCAGATATCAGCATCGCACAGTTCCGAGTCGAGGGAAAGCACCGACAACCCGT
>JBDSMU010000210.1:0-6332 GCA_039915685.1 Gemmatimonadales bacterium
GTCGCTCAAGGGTGTCGGACATTGGCCTGATGGAAGGGAGACACATGGAATGTAGCCAGCGACGGGTGGCGAACGCGACCGGGACCTCTCGAGGTTGGATGCATCATCGCCGTGAACCGTTGCCCGACGGACGAATCCAGGTCTCGAAGAAGCCCGTTCCCCGATCGGAGACCAGTTCCCCCGCTGCGCTACCCGAGATGGTCCACTCCCCGCGCATCTGCAGGAACACGCGCCCGGGCCCCTCGTTCCCGAGCTGGGTGGCGTGCACGTCGAGCACTTTCACGGCGACCACCACCGTGTCCGCGTACCGGGCGGCGACGATCCGCAGCGATCCGGGCGCCTGAACGGCGGCTTGACCCTTCACGGGCTGGAAGTCACTCGCCTCGATCCGGGCGAATCGATATACCTGACGGACACCCAAGGAGTCCACCAGGGCGATGAAAAATGGCGCGCTTCCAGCCTCCGCATGGTTGCCGGACTCCCGGACCCCGCCGTAGACGAGCGAGTGCGTTGTGCCACGTCCGCTGCCCCACTCCCAAGTGATCCCGCGCCAGACGCCCCAGTTGTGGTCGTGGTAGGAGGGCGCACCGTTGACCGTCCGGCACTGGCCGCGAACGCAGAGTTGCCCGGACGCGCTCGCCGCCAGTGCGGGCACCACATACCCCGACGTGACTCGATCATCGCGCAGCTCGACCGGCGGGAAGTACGCATTCCGGTCTGGCACGACAGTCAGGTCGAATGATGCGCCCTTCACCGATCCACGCAGGCGGTATTCACCGTCGCGCTGGATAACCGCGGCCGACCCCACGACGAGATCGGCGCGGGTGGTGTCGAACTGCACGGCGGCCCGCGGCACGTCCTGAACGAAGCGTTCGTGACCAACGTTCGTGCGGCGCGTCACGAGCACCTGACCGCCCCAGCGATCCGACGTCATGTCACCACCTACCAGAACCGTGATGTACCACCATTCGTCGGCCGACACCACCACGTTGAAATAGTGCCACTCTCCCCAGGTGCTGTCACTGACGCGCGGGAAATGGAAGTGATCGATCTCGTCGTAGAACTGCTGGGGCGCCGGATCCCACCACCCTGCATCACGCGCGGGGCTACCCCACTGTCCGTCCACGACGTCCAGCGGCGCGCCCGCGAGCGCCGCAACCGTTGGGAGGTCTGCTCCACCGCGAAGGATCCACGTGGTGTCGCGCACCGTAAGGGCAATGCGCTTACCCTCCAGGATTGGTGACACGGCGCGCACCACCGAGGCGTGACGCGGGCCGCCAAGCAACTGTCGAGTCACGAAACGCGCGCGATCGATGCCGAAAAACATGCCCGTCATGCCGCCGGTACGGAGCGCCTCGACATCTATTCCCTCCGGCAGCACGGTGAGGTCGCCACCGCCCACCAGCGAGACATCCCGGGACTGGAGCAGCATCGCATCGCCGACCGACAACAGCACGATCATTACGGCGACACCGATGGCATACCCGGCGAGCAGCACGAGTGACCGCCCTGGACGCACCACTAGATGGCGAAACGCGAGCGTCAGTCGCATCAGTTGGTAATCTGTCCGTCCAGCATCCGGACCACGCGCTGCGCCCGCTCGGCGAGGCGATCGTCGTGGGTAACCACCACCATCGTCATGCCGTCCCTGTTCAACCGGTCAAAAAGGTCGAGAATCGCCTGACCAGTAGCCATGTCGAGCTCGCCGGTCGGCTCGTCGGCGAGCAGGATGGCAGGGCGGTTCGCGAGTGCACGAGCAATTGCCACCCGCTGCATCTCGCCGCCAGACAGTTCTGTCGGGCGGTGACCCGACCGCCCGGAAAGCCCCACGTAGGCAAGCAGTTCCTCCGCCCGTTCCTTGCGTTCCCGCGACGACACACGCATCTCTGCCATCGGCAGCTCGACATTCTCCCGCGCAGTCAGGACCGGCAGCAGGTGAAAGCGTTGGAAGACGAATCCGACCTGCTCCAGGCGCAGGCGCGTGAGCAGTCGATCATCGAGCGTCGCGAGCGACCTCCCCTGCACCAGCACATCGCCACTGGTCGGGCGTTCGAGCCCTCCAAGCAGGGTGAGCAGCGTCGACTTCCCCGAACCTGACGGTCCGGTTATGGCGAGATGCTCGCCGGCGCGCACCTTGAGCGACACACCACGAAGCGCTTCCACGCTGTGGCCACGCAGCGCGTGGACTCTGGCGACGTCGCGCGCCTCGATGATCGGCGTCACAGTGCATCGCTCCTGAGGGTGGCGGCTACAGGGGCGTGCATCGCCCGCCACGATGGGGGGAGACCCGCGATCACACCGGTAATGAGCAGCACTACCGCGGCTCGCAACAGCGATCCCGGTTCGGCTACGAAGAACGAGATCGATGCGGGCAACCCCGGGAATGAGGTGAGGATTGCGTCGAGCCAACGCGCGGTGATGATGCCGAGCACGAGCCCGGCGGCACTCCCGACCACGGTGAGTGCCAGACCCTGCTGCATCACGTACAGGAACACAGATCTTCGCGCCACGCCGATCGCACGCAGGGTTGCGATGACACCAATTTGCTCGTTGACCGTGATCGCAAGCAGTGTTCCCACCAGAAGCACCGTCACGACCAGCGCGATCAACCCGAGGATGAGCGACAACTGGCGGAAGTACGACAGTCGCGTACGGAACTGCACTACCATCTCGCCGATGCTGCTTACTCCCACCTCCGGGATACGCTCACGAAGGTGACCGGCCACCGATGCCGCCGCGCTGTCGTCACCCACACGCACCATGATGACCGAGGCGCGGTCTCGCGCACTTCGTCCCGCGAGTGCCTGCGCGGTGCCGAGGGTCACAGCCACCGAGGGTTGGTCGCGCGCATCATACAGAAAGCGCGCGGTACCGCGGACCACCATCCGACGCGTTCCCGATGCCACCCCCACCTGCGGGTCGAGCCGGCCAGCAATCTCAACGGTGTCACCAATTCGCGCTCCGACGATTGCCGCGGCAGGAAGACCGAGCAGGATGGCATCAGGGTGGGAAGGATCGAGATCAGTACCGGTCTCGAGCACATAGAATCCTTGTGCTGTTGGATCGACTCCGTACGCAACGAGCGATCGACGTGCCGCCCCCGCCAACGCGTGCACCGAGGTCGCGAGCATCGCACCCGCCTCCGCAACCCCGGGTTCGGCACGGATCCGAGCCACCAGGTCGCTGGCTCCCCCCATGGTTGCCTCGGTGTCGAACGGCAGGGTGCCTTTCGGCGTCACCCGCAACTGGTAGCCGCGGCTGAGCAACAGCTTCTCGAACGACCGTTCCAGTCCGCCGCTCAGCATCATCATGTCGAGCAGCAGTGCGGCCGCGACGGCGATCCCCGCGAGGGACAACGCGGTGCGAAGCCGGTGACGCGCGAGGTCGCGGAGTGCCCAGCGCCAGTTCATCCCCGGCGCCAGAGGATCATCGGCGGTGTGCCGACCAGGCGCCATGCCGCCGCGGCACCGGCAACGATGCCCAGTGTCACCGACAGCGCGACCGCGAATGCGATTGTCGACAGGGTCATGATTGAAAAGTGCAACGACGTCTCGAACGCACCTTGATAGTGCCAGTTGGTAAGCGCGCTGGCCCCTGCCGCCATCACCACGCCGAGCGCGGAGCCCACGAGCGCGATCACCGCTGCCTCGATCACGAGGGAGATGAACACCGTTCGGCGCGAGATACCAGTGAGGCGCAGGACGGCGACATCAGCACGTCGCTCCTCGACCTTGAGCAGCATCAGGCAGAGCAAAAAAATCGCGCTCGCAATGATGGAAATCACAGCGATGGCACGATGGAATCGCGACACGACCAGGAAGGTGGTCGACGATCCGGCCGCGATGCGCTCGGACGAGAATACCGAGAAGCCGAACGCGGTGCGATCGAGTCGCGCCGCCGCAGTGTCGGGGTCGATGCCGGCCTGCAGGACAACGCCGAACCGATCCACCCGGTCGGGCTGGCCAAGCAGCGAGGCGAGATCGGCCAACTCGAATCGCACATGGTAGTCACGGCGCATGATCGTGGCGGGGTCGGGCGCCGGCTCGTAGATCGCGCGCACGATTGCCCGCGCTCCAAGGCCGGTGTCGGTGGCCACCCGAACCGTGTCGCCCACCACCAGCCGCGCCGACTCGGCGAGCCTTCGCTCAATCGCGATGCCGATGTCTTGCGAGTGTGCCTTCGGTGTCGTGACAATGAGAGCGAGGAATGCCATGACAACCGGCCTGCGCATCGTACTCCTCAGCGTGGGAACTAGCGGCGAATGGAGAACCCGAGCCCGAAGAATACCCGGTCTGCCGATTCACCGATCCCGGCACCAACTCGGGCGTCGAGTTGCAGGTCCGGTCCCAGCCCCAGCGCCACCCCACCATTGAGGTAGTGCTCGGCGTCGGCCGAGCCGGCGGTCCCCGACGGGAGGAACGCAAACCATTCGCCGTACCCCTTGAGCGCATCGGTGAGCTGCACTCCCGCTGTCAATGACGGCGCGACCTCGACCCCACGCGTTCCGACCCGGTTCACCTGCACGCCAGCGGCGTACGACCAGCGTCCAGCGGTGGACCACCCGGCGAGCAGCGCGGCTCCTGGCAACACACGATCGATCGTCACCCGGTCGTCGCCGGCGGGGAATGTGGCCTGAACCATCACTGCCAGCTGCGGCACCGTGCCGCGCTGCTCACCCACAGCGATCTTGGTGCCCAGATACAGGTCTTCGAAGACCGTGACCTGCTTTCCGGCGACCTGTTTGGTCGACACCGCGCCGACGCCGAGTCGGAGCTCAGCGGCCTGCGTGAGGCCGAAGCGCGCTAGCATCTCGGGCCAGGAATGTTCGCCCGGAGCACCATCCTCCCTGCTTCGTGTGTACGTCCAGCCCGACTCGAACTGGATCCGGCCGTAACCGACCACCGAGCTCGCCTCGGTGTAATCGGGACGATCGGTCTCCATCGGGGTGCGCGCGTCCTGCGCAACACCCGGAGCCCTGGCTGTCGTGACGAACAAGGCTGCCAGCAGGATCAAGCGAGCCATTCACGTACCGTCCCGATGAGGAGCCAGATGTTGAGGCCGGCGATGATCGCCACCACGGCGAAGGAAGTTGCGATCATCAATCGTCCATTCACGAACTCGCCCATCTTCGCCTTTGACGAGGTGAACCAGACCAAGGGGATCACCGCAAACGAGAGCTGCAGCGAAAGGATGACCTGGCTGAGGATCAGGAGCGAGACGGTGCCCTTCTCGCCGTAGATGTACGTCACGATGACCGCTGGGATGATCGCGATCACCCGAGTTATCATCCGGCGCAGCCAGGGCGGGAGGCGAATGTCGAGGAACCCCTCCATCACGATCTGGCCCGCCAGCGTACCGGTGATCGTGGCGTTTTGTCCCGACGCAAGGAGGGCGACGGCGAAGAGGGTGCTGGCGATGGTGGTGCCAAGCAACGGGTCGAGCAGCATGTAGGCGTCGCCAATATCGGCAACGGATTCGTGCGCCGTGCCGTGAAATGTCGCCGCAGACAGGATCAGGATCGCGGCATTGATCAGGAAAGCAAAGACCAGCGCCGCGGTCGAGTCGATGGTACTCCACTTGATCGCATCGCGTTTCCCCTCGCTGGTCGGCTCGAACTTCCGGGTCTGCACGATCGCGGAGTGCAGGTAGAGGTTGTGGGGCATTACCGTGGCCCCGAGGATGCCGATCGCGATGTACAGCATCACGGGATTGGTGATGATCTGACCGGTCGGGACCAGGCCGCGGACGACCCCGGCCATGTCAGGTCTCGAGAGGATCATCTCGATCGCGAAGCAGATGCCGATCGTGGCGACCAGCACCATGATGAACGCCTCGAGCCAGCGGAATCCCTTGCGCTGCAGCATCAAGATGATCAGCACGTCGGCGGACGTGAGCACGACGCCCCAGATCAGGGGTATGCCGAACAGCAGGTTGAGCGCGATCGCCGAGCCGATCACCTCGGCGAGGTCCATGGCAGCAATGGCGATCTCGCACAGCACCCACAGCATGAACGAAGTCGGTCGTGAGAAGTGATCGCGGCAGGCTTGTGCGAGGTCACGCCCGGTGACGATGCCGAGCTTGATTGACAGTGCCTGCAGCAGCATTGCCATCAGGTTCGACAGCAGGATCACGCTGAGCAGTGTGTAACCGAACTGCGCTCCGCCGGCGAGATCGGTCGCCCAGTTGCCCGGGTCCATGTACCCGACAGCCACCATGTAGCCCGGCCCGGCGAATGCCAGGGCCTTGCGCCACAACGGACCGCTCTTGGGAATCTCGATCGTCTGGAATGATTCGGGCAGCGACGGATTGGTGCGCCGGAAACGCCAGCCGTC
>JBDSMU010000035.1:0-6156 GCA_039915685.1 Gemmatimonadales bacterium
GGCCAGTCTTGGCGCGATCGTGATCAGTAGGGCAACGATGACAACCGATTTCATGAGGAATCCTCGGGGTGCTCCGGCCCACTTTTTGGTCACGGCGTCCCCAACGGACTGGGCGCACAGCCGGTGCGTTCAACGGTATAGGTCGCGCCGGTAATCACCCACCCCTGCTTGGTCTCGATCAGGTCGAAAATGTCGACGCCACAGTGACTGAACTTTCCGTCGACGTGAAAGTCGTAGGGCGTCCACACACTCGCGATCGGACCGTGAACTCGAACGACCGGATTCCACATCCGCTCCAGATATCGCGCAGTCCCGACTTCCAAAGACTTCAGGAACTCTGCCGCCGGTCTACGGCTGATCAGTCGACCACCACTGGCGGTCGAGCTCACCACCACGAGCGCACCAGTGGAATCCAGGACGGCACGGGCCTCGGATATGTTGCGTGCTGCCATGGCGTCGAAGAACCGCTGCACGGTGCCGAGCACGGCTGTATCCTGCGCGGTTGGTTGCACACCGGGCGGCGTGCGACCGGATGAGCACGCCATCATGGCAACTGCGACAACAACGGCGAAGGACGATCGAATCGATGAACGCAACTTTGCTCCTCTTGGTAAACATGACACGTGCTGTTCAGCCGACCATCGTGGCGATCCACCAAGTTGTCCCGCCCGCGTCCGTCACGCCACCGCGCTTGTCGGAGTCGTCCTTCTGCACCGGTTCCTGCACCGAGGTCGCGCCGGCATCGAGTGCCCGTTGGTATGTCGCGTCGACGTCGCTCACATAGACATGCACGTTCGACGCAATCGGGGACCAGCCTTCCTGAGAATCGGCCAGCATGATGACCGAATCATCGATGCGCACTTCGGCATGTCGTACCGTGCCATCATCTCCTGGGAACCGTCGCAGCTCAACCGCACCGAATACTGTGACCAGAAACGCGATGGTCGACTCGGCGCCACTTACAATCAGGTACGGGGAAACGGCGGTGTAATCGTCAGGCTTGTGGGGGCTGCTCATGAGTACTCCTTGTCGTTGATCTACTCGGCGCATCCTCAACGCAGATGTCTCGTTGAGCCGAACGCTCTGCGGACCTCGCCAGGCTTGCTGAAGGCGCTACGCCCAACGATGCCACACATGAATGTCAACGAAACAAGATCCAGAGCGCTCCGATTGCGACCAGCACTGCGACGACGATGCCGACAAGCGAGGGCGTTGTCCGCGCCACCATGTGGGGCACGCCCGGCTGATCGGCAGCGGTCACGTTGTCAGTCGCATTGAGGGGGGCGGCGAGATCAATCGGACCAACCGCGCTGTCCGTTCTGTCCGTGCGTTCGCGCCCATCGCCCTGATCGATCGCGGCAAGCAGCTCCGCGGGACCAGCACCCAGTTGCGTCAACACCTGTGCGCCGATTCCGCGCTCTTCCCTCGCCAGGCCGAGCAGCAGGTGAATCGGACTCACTGCAGCGTCGCCACGCTCCTGTGCGGCAATCATCGCAAGCTCGATCACCTTCTGCGAGCGGGAGGTATAGGGCAGATCCGACCCGGCCTCGTTGGTTGCGTTCCCAACAAGCACGAGCCCGAGAACCATGGTTCTGACATCATGGCGGCTGATGCCGAGGTCTCCCAACGTGGCCACTGCCGGGCTCTCCTCGCTCCGGACGAGGCCGAGAAGGAGATGCTCAGTGCCGACGTACTCGTGACGCAGTTCCAGGGCGCAGTCGCGCGCCGCGAATAATGCTTGTCGGATCGAGGGAGTGAAGTCGAAGTGGCTCATGCTTCCTTGTTCTTATCGTCCCAGGCCATTGGCTCCCAAAGTTCAACCTTGTTGCCTTCGGGGTCCATGATCCACGCGAACTTGCCGTTCTCAGCCGATTCAGGTCCCTTCACCACGTCGATGCTCGCTGCACGGAGTTGCGTAAGCATCTCCTCGAGATTGTCGACCCGGTAGTTGATCATGAACGACGACTCGCTGGGGCCGAACCATTTGCTGTCGTGTGGCGCAAGGCTCCAGACAGTAAGCCCGCCGTCCTTGGCCTTGTCGTCGGGCCACTTGAGGATGGTACCTCCCCAGCTTTCGACCGGCATGCCGAGGTGCTCCTGATACCACTTCGCCAACGCCTTGCCATCGCCAGTGCTCTTGAAGAAGACGCCACCGATCCCAGTGACTCGTGCCATTCAAGCCTCCTGCTCGCAGGAACGCCGCCATTGACCCGCGCGGCTGAGCCTATGCTACTCCAGATTGAGCGTGTTCGCCACGCCCGTGATCCCACATCGGGGGGAACGGCCCGGCAGACATGATCCGCCTTCCCGCCCCCACGCCCGATGCGCCCAATGCGCCCGATGCGCCCAATGCGCCCGATGCGCCCGATGCGCCCGACCCAGCAATGCACAGCCACTGACTAGGTAAAGCGTCGCTAATGCCGTTTACCGTCCAGTTCCCACGTGCGGTGCAGCCGAATGGCACGCTCGGAGGGATTCGGTAATGGTGTGATGATCGCCTCCGTCTGGAGAAGCGCGCTCGCGACCACCGCAATCGTAGAACGCATGGTGGCCCGCTCGATTCCGACACGTATCGTGTCGCCCAAAGCGAGTCGCGCCAGTGTCGAACGAAACTCGGGCCATGTGGCAACCGGAGCGCCGTTCACCGCAACGAGCCGATCACCGGTGTGGAGACCGGCGCGGCCCCAGGCGTTTTCGGGACTTGAGATGGTGACCCGCAATGTGCCATCAGCCGCACGAACCCACGCCCGGACGCCGAGGTCGATCGTAGGCGCTCCCTCGCGGCTTCGCGCGGAATCGCGGGTTGTCGCAAGGCGAAGTCCTAACGGGGCGAGGTAGCGGCCGAAATCGATCGGTGACGCGCCTCGTACGTGGGCGTTGAAGAACGGCGTGACGTCGCATCCGCAGACATTTTCGACCACGCGCTCGACGTCCGTCCCGGCGAAGCCGCGAGCGCCCGAGAACCGGTCGAGCATCAGCCGCATGACGTCGTCGATGCTGCGCCGTCCATTTGTGGCGTCGCGAATGATGAGATCGAGCACGGTGCCGATCACCTCGCCCTGCAGGTGAGTGCTCGGCCAGTAATCTCCCCATGCATCCGGTTCGCTGTTGTACTCGGCGCGACTCACCCGCTCGGCGCTGAGGCGCGAGTTGCCGGGCTGGTTCGTGTACCGCTCAATCAGTGTCGCGAACCGCGCGGAGCGCGTCGAATCGGGCACGGGGAGCCCGGCCCGACGGCGCAGCAGGTCGGCGTAGTAAATGGTGAGCCCCTCGCTGAACCAGAGGCTCGACGTCGGCGGCTGCACGCGGTAGTCCACTGTCCGGTACTCCACGGGTCGGATGCGCATGAGGTTCCATGCATGAAAGAATTCGTGCGCCGTCTCCTGCAGGAAAGCGTGCGGGTCGCGTGCGAGTGCCGAGCTGGGGGCGCCGAGCGTGACTGAGTTGGCGTGCTCAAGGCCGCCGTAGGCTTCGTCCTGGAACATGAACGTGTATTCCCGCCACGGCGGGCGGCCGAAGAGCGCCACCGCCTGCTCGGCAACGAGCCGCACGCCGCGCACGAATTCCACGGAGTCGAACGGCACTGCGTCCGGCGCGTGCCAGTACACGACGCGATGCGGCACGCCGTCAATCGCGAACGGCCACGAACTGAACTGCCCAACCAGCATCGGCCCCTCGACGAGCGCATCCACCGTCGGCGCGAGAAACGTTGTCGGATCGGCGGTCGGCATCAGTCCGGTCGCGATCTTCCAGCTGCCCGGCAGGTCGAGCGTGACGTGAGACGGCGCGAGCGTCTGCCCGAGCACGTACAGGAATGCGTGGGGCCCTCCAACCAGCCCCCCGGTCGGCGAGAGGAACGGGCGCCATGCGGCGCGCGGCACCACCTGGGGCACCGGGAGGGTGATGCGATACCTGACGACACTCTGGCCCCCGGGTGCGATCACACGCCAGACAGCACTGTCCACGCGGGTGACGGAGGCACCGCCGCGGGGCGAGTCGATTTGCATCGCGCTCAAGTACCGCCAGTACTTGTCGTCGTACTCCGGATGGGCATTCATCGCCAAGCGAAACGTGTCGGCCGCATTGCGCAGATGCAGCTCGACTGCAAAACCCGTCAGGTCTGTGCTGTCGACACGTAGCGTGTACAACACGATCGGCTGCGAGCGGGAGAATCGCAGCTCGGACGCGTCCTGCGGCGTGCGAAACTGAGTCTGTGCGGTGGCAGCGGTGGCGGCGATGGCGATGATCAAGGACACGGCGATCATCAGGTAGAGCGGACGCCGCGTGGCGAGCGTGGCTATCATGGGCAGCACAGCACCCAACCACGCGCGCCTCTGGTGTTGGTTCTTGTTTTGTACGGCACGGATTCCTCTCGGGTGGGGTCGAGCGATTGACGTCCATGCTTTCGACGCCGGCCAGTGGCTAAACGTTTACCGCCCGGACTGATCCCGTCGGCGTCGTACGTGTCGTGCTGACACGGGTGCGGGGAAAGGTCAATGCCGCGTGAACGTCGCGCCGACGAGGTGGAGAGATCGAGCGGTGACACCGTCGAACTGGAACGTCACCACCTCACCAGTGCCCGCCACCTCGATTCGCAGTTGATCTTTCGTGGCGTTGAATACCTCGGTCGGCCCTTCGAGCACGCCCCACCGGAACCGCAGCGCATCCCCTGACTCAACGAAGACGACCGTGCCGAACGCTTTGTTGAAGTACGATCCTACAAAATCTCCCAGCCGGTGGCGCAATGGCTGGAGCCGCGAGCGCCGAACGGAGTCGCTTGACGCCTGGCGTTGGCGGGCTCCCGCCAACTGGGCGATCAGGCCATTCAGGCGATCATAGGCGGCGGCGCGTGCGTTTGGACGGCCCGCTTCCAGGTCGTAAGCGAGTGCAGCGATGATGTCGGTGGCCTCGCTCGCGCCGGTGCCATTCACCTGTGCCACAACGCCGATGCGCCGCGCCGGCAGCATGGAAAGGTGTGATCGGGTGGAACTGTACGAGCCGAAGCGGCTCACCATCGGTTCGCCCTTGTATGAACCGATGTCCCAGCCGGTGGCCCATCCGATGCGATCGAAGGGCCCGAAACGCCGGCTCGCTTCCACGGTGTGGCGTGCGATCAGGCGGTGGCTGAGCGCGACCGCCTCGATTGGGAATACCTGGCGACCGTCGATCCTTCCGCTATCCATCTGCACGATCGCCCACCGCGCGAGATCGTGGAGTGTGGCGAGGTGGCCGCCAGCCGAGTTCATCGTGGCGTCGGTTTTTTCGAATCTGAGAGTGGTGAACCCACCCGCTGTGTTCAGCCGGTGCGGTTTCGCGATGCGACGCGTATCAAGCCCTGACACCCGCGTGAACGTTTGCCGCATGGCGGCGGGCCGGTACACGGCCCGTTCGAGGTAGTGGCGCCATCCTTCCGGACGCAATCGATCGATCACCATGGCAGCGATGTTGTACCCGAAATTTCCATACACCAGATCATGGTTCCCGGTCGGGGTGGCGTACTGGATCAGTCCGGGCCATTCCGCCTCGGGTATGGCGCCGGTGAACGCTGCGCTCTGCACCACGGCGTCGTCATCGATGTGATGAGTGTGCGAGAGAAAGTGCTCAAGCGTGAGCCGCGATGCATCGACGCCCGTCGGCCACGTTACGCCTGGCAGCAAGGTCGTGATCGGCGCTCCAAGGTCGAGCGCTTCCTGCTGCGCGAGCAACGCGATGCCGAACCCCGTGTACGATTTGCTGGTGGACGCGACATACCAGAGCGTGTGACGGTTCGCGGCGATGCGGGCGGACTCATCCGCCCAGCCGTAGCCCTTCGCGAGAACGGTCTTGCCGTCAACGACCAGCGCGACGCCGAGGCCAGGCGTCACCCCCGAGGAAGCAACGCGCGTGGCGAATGAATCCACGGCGCGGGCAATCGAGCTCGGAGTCGGCCGCGGGGGCTGTGGGGTAACCACGGCCGTACAGGCGCTGGCCCCCACCACGACCACCATCATGCACGTCCACGGCCAGGGTGAACCAATGCTGGTGGGCGTATGGATGCGCATGAGGCATTCCTCCTATTTCAGCTCGGAACCCGCAAGCTCCTCTTCGCGGCCGATCTCGGGCTTCTTGCCGGTGACCATGCCGCGCGCCAGTTCAAAGAGCACCATGGGCTTCGAA
>JBDSMU010000123.1:0-5275 GCA_039915685.1 Gemmatimonadales bacterium
TGCCCGTTGCTCGGGGATCGATGTTTCCCTGTCCCTTGTAACCGCTCGCCCCGATGCGGCTCACAACCCGGATCCACGGCACCTTGCCCAAGGCCGCCGCGAGATCCTCGCCAAACCCCTCCGCCACGAGTGCCTGCGTTGAGTCACCGCCCCGACTCAACAAGGGCAGCACCACCACCGAAACCGGTCCGCCCGCCGGTCGGAGGAATAGCGCCGCAAGTATCACGGCGAGCGCTGTGACGACAAGCGCCCCTACGACCGTTTTTTTGCCGTGCCGTCTGGACCGCGACGGGGTGGCGCTCGTGGTGTTTTCCAGCGCCGCGAGGAGCTCGGCCCCCGATTGCGGGCGGTGCGCCGGGTCGCGTTCGAGGCACGCTGCGATCAGCGCAGTAATTCCGGCGGGGATATCGGTGCGCGATGCGTCCAGTGCAGGTGCCGGCGTTGACATCTGCGCGGTCACTATCTGGTAGCTGTTTGTGCCGGTGAACGGGGGGCGTCTGGTGAACAACTCAAATGCGAGACATCCGAACGAATAGATGTCCGAGCGATGGTCGGCGGCGGGATCACCAAGGCCCTGCTCGGGCGACATATACTCGGGGGTTCCGATCACCACCCCAGTTTGCGTGATCGGCCCCGTTCCGGTTTCGGTGCGGGCTGCGAGCACGGCCTTGGCGATGCCGAAGTCGGTGACCACCGCGGCGTTGCCAGAGAGGAGTACGTTGTCCGGCTTGACATCGCGATGCACGATGCCGTGTTGATGGGCATGCGCAATGGCGCGCGCGACGTCGCGCAGGATCGGCAGCGCCTCGGCCACTCCGAGTGGACCGTCCCGATCGAGCCGAGCCCGGAGGGACTGTCCGGCCTCGAACGGCATCACGAAATAGAGCAAACCGTCGACATCGCCCGAGTCGAAGAGCGGCATGATGTTCGGGTGCCGAAGGCGCGCGGCGATTCCGATCTCGCGGAGGAAACGTTCACTACCGAGTGAGGCTGCGAGCTCTGGCCGGATCACCTTGACGGCCACTTGTCGGTCGTGCTTGAGATCCTCGGCGAGGTAGACACGCGCCATTCCGCCTCGGCCCAGTTCGCGCTCGATGCGGTACCGACCTCCGAGCACTTCGGGGAGCACCGGTGCAGGCTCCTCGCCCAGGAACTCATCAAAGCGTTCCACCGCCGGTCGTTCCAACAGCGGCATGGCGCGTTCGCAGTCGGCGACGAGGCGGGCGAGCGTCGCACGTCGTTCCCGGTCGCCCGCCGCGAGTGCGTCCAGCATCGATTCACGCATCTCGGGAGGCGCCCCGAGCAACTGATCAATCATTGGTGACAAGTCCTGCCAGTCGTTTGGCAGCATCCTGTCAGGAGTGTCGTTCATGTTTCCATTGCCCGTCGAAGCAGCATTCGGGCCTTGGCCCAATCACGTTGGACCGTGCGGCGCGTCACGCCCAACGCTTCCGCGACCTCATCGTCACTGAACCCACCGAAAAATTTGTAGTCGATCACCTCCGCGAGACGGGGCTCGACCTTGCCAAGCCGTTCAATCGCCTCGTGCAGGTCGATCAGTAGTTCAGCCTGCTGGTTGGCGGGGATGCGTTCGTCGTCGAGTGTCACCGGTCGTGGTCCGGCGCCGCGCTTCTGGGACAAACGCGCCCTGGCGCGGTCGACCAGGACGTGCCGCATCGCGAGGGACGACAGCGCCAGAAAATGGCCGCGTTCCTTCCACGAGATGGAGGATTGATTGGCGAGCTTGAGGTAGGCCTCGTGGACGAGGCCGGTGGTTGAAAGCGTGCCACCGCCCGCGCGCATGGCGAGCTGTCGTCTCGCGATGACTCGGAGGTCGTCGTAGACCTTGGGCATGAGGCGATCGAGGGAATCCCGGGGTGTTGCCGCCGGGATGGCGCGCGGGCTTGGGGGCACCGTCTACCTCATCAAGCCGACGCGGGCCCTGGGGGGCGGAGTCGATGTCGGCGTTTGGCGCGGTTTGACGTGATGTGTATACGGGTCGGCCGAGCCGCCCGCGGTGGCAGCTAATGATCACTCAGAGGGACCGGAAATCGCAAGCGAGGCAAAGTGAGAATTCACCAGTCGTGGGCCTGGATAGTCGTGAGCATCACGGCTCTGTCTGCATGCCGCGGTGACGATCGGCCAGCCGCGCCGGCACCACCGAAGTTCGTGGTGGCCGACGTCATCCTGTCGGTCAGCAACATGTCGGCGCGCAAGATGCACGTCTCGCTGCGCGCCGGACAGGGGGCTCACCGCCTCGGCACGGTACCGGCACACGCGGCCCGTTCGTTTTCGCTACCAAGCGACTTGGGCCCGGTGAGGGACCTTGCCTTTCAGGCATCGGACCGGTCGCGCTCAATCCGTTCATCGAGTTTCCAATTCACTCCGGGGCAACGCATCCTCTGGACGTTTGACGATAAGGGGAGTGGTGCGGTGGTGTCGAGATAGCAAAGCGCGTTCGACGCGGTTTGGGAAGGCTATTTGAAAGCAGGTCTGAGAGCGTGATCGTAACCATGCACCAGGAGCGAATCCGTGAATAACGTGCGATGGCTGCGCCGGCCAGGGATGGCGCTGATCGCGCTGATCATGTCAGCGTGCGGAGGGGATAACACTCCCACGATCGTGCCGCCGCCGCCGGTCGCGACGGTCTCGGTCGAGTTGGCCTCGACCCGCGTCGAAGCAGGAACCACAACCACGGCGAGTGCGATGGTGCGCGACGCCGGTGGGCAGGTGCTGGCGGGGCGAACGGTGGTCTGGTCCAGCTCGGATGTCTCAGTTGCCACCGTGTCGGAAGTTGGAGTCGTGACCGCGATCGCCTCGGGCTTGGCGACCATCACCGCGACGACCGATGGGGTGATCGGTTCGGCAGCGGTGACGGTGCTTCCACCCGTTGTGTCCACAGTATCGCTGACGACGGATAGGGCATACCTCTCTCCAGGAATGTCGACAACGATCATGGCAGTCCTACGCGACGCCCGGGGCGGCGTGCTTGGTGGTCGCGGGATCTTGTGGGCCTCGCGCAACCCCGGTGTCGCCACCGTCACCGCAGCGGGAGTGGTTAACGGCGTCACGCCGGGCACGACCTACATTGCGGCGGCGTCCGAACGAGGCAGCGGCCTGATTCGGGTGACGGTGTCGCTCCCGATCGTAGCAGCGTTGGCGGTGGTGCCGGGTAATCCCACACTAGCCTTGGGCCGTTCTGCGTCGTTGGCTGCAGTCGCGACCACTACCGCGGACGAGGTACTCCGAGATCTGGTCGTGGCCTGGAGCACAAGTGACCCGGCGGTGGCCACGATCTCTGCCGAGGGCGTGGTCGCCGCGGTGGCTCCTGGGACGGCGACCATCTCCGCCGCAGCTGGCGGCGTGACGGGCGAAGCAATGGTGACGGTTTCGACAGTCGCGGTCGCGTCGGTGACCTTCGAACCGGTGCCCGCTTCGTTGTGGCTCGGAGTGGTTGGACTGCTGGTAGCCACCCCGCGCGACGCAGGGGGAAATCCGTTGCTGGGGCGAGTGGTGACCTGGGCCTTCACAGAGCCGACCGTGCTGAATAGCTACATGTATGCCGACACCGCACTGGTCACCGGCCTGATGGGGGGTACCGCGACCGTGACCGCAACGGTAGAGGGCAAGTCGGTCAGTCGCGAGATTCTCGTTGTGGACACACAGTGGGACATCTGCAGCCAGATTGCTGGTGCGTCGGTGGTGGCCTCCGACGAGACATACCTTGGGCGGCTGACCAATCGGCGCGATCCGCAGTCGATCTATAACGAGTCTGGAGAGTATGGCTCACCGTACAACCCCTTCAGCATCGCCAATCGTCATGGTCCGTACGGAAGTCCCCACAGCCCTGAGTCGCCATGGAACATCTTCGCCAGAACTGGCCCCAGGCTGGTCAAGAACGGTATCCCGATAGCGGTGCTCTCCGTGAATGAAGACATCAATTTCAACAGGCTCGTCACCTTCAGTCCTGGAAACCTTGCAGGGTGCAAATTTCCCTGAGCGACGTCGCTGCGGCTGGTCACCGTCCGGTGCTGGTGGACAGCCGTGCCTGCCCGGTGCGGGCGTGCCGCGCCGCACAAGGATCCGTGATCGCGATTGGTTGAAAGGTTGAAAGGTTGAAAGGTTGAAGGGTTGAAGGGTGGGGTCAGTCCACGAGGGTGGCGTAGACGGCGTTTACAAACTTCTCCCGGGTGCCACTGGCATCGGGCATCATCTGCGTCATATACACGATCACGAGGCGCTCCGCGGGATCAACCTTGTAGTTGCTCCCGTAGGCGCCGCCCCATCCGTAGGTACCTTGGGACGCGAAGCCGCTGGCGCCGAAGCGGTCGACGGTCTCGAAACCGAGGCCGAATCCCAGCCCGTCCGAGCTGTAGAGCGTGCCCGTCTGGTTGACGGTCATGACCTCGACGGTGCGACGGCCGAGCAGGCGCACGCCGTCGATGGTCCCACCATTCAGGAGCATCGAAAGGAAACGCGCATAGTCCTGGGCGGTCGAGACGAGTCCGGCCCCTCCCGAGAATGAGCGGCGCGGTCCGTCTACGTAGTGTCCCTGACCGCGCGCCCCGTCGTCGGCCCGCTCGGCATGCCCGGTGGAATCGGTTCCGTAGACCGCCGTGAGGCGCGCGCGCGCGGTAGTCGGCACGAAGAACGAGGTATGCGTCATCCCGAGCGGTACCGTGATTCGGGTCCGGATGAACTGGTCAAGGGGGATCCCGCTGACACGCTCGACCACGCATCCCAGGATGTCGGTGTTGTAGCCGTACACGAACTCTTCGCCCGGCTGCGCGACAAACGGGAGCGACGCAAGGCGCTCCATGGTGGTGCAGATCGGTTCGTCCTTGTCGGCGGTGTACCACCCCCGTCCCGCGGCCGGTCCAAGTCCCTTCGCCTTGTACAGAGGCGCCACCGATGCATCTGTGCCGTAGGAAATGCCCGCCGTGTGGGTGAGAAGGTCTCGGATGGTGATCGCGCGGCGTGCTGCGGTGATGACGGTTCCCGTGTCGGATGCACTCGCTACCGTGGTGGTGGCGTACGCTGGAATGAAACGTGACACGCGGTCGCCCAGGGTGATGCGCCCTTCCTCCACCAGCATCATGATTGCGACCGACGTGAGTGCCTTGGTTTGCGACGCGATCCGGAAGAGCGCATCGGGCGCCATCTGTCGGCCGGCCTCACGATCATTCCATCCGACCGCGCGCTGGTACACCACCTTGCCATCGCGCATCACGATCGCGACAGCGCCTCCGATCCGGTTCGAGTCGACGGCGTCCTG
>JBDSMU010000133.1:0-18552 GCA_039915685.1 Gemmatimonadales bacterium
GATGAGGAAGGTCACGCCGATCAGCACGCCCACGAGCGAGAAAAAGCTCTTGAGCTTCTGCGCGCGGATCGACGACAACGCAAGCCAGACCGCCTCAAGAATCGGCATCTAGGCCACGGCCTCGTGCGCCATTGGCACCACCGACTGGTCGCTATCGATCCGGCCGTCGCGCAGCGTCACGATCCGGCGCGCGTGCTGGGCGATGTCGGGCTCATGGGTGACGAGGATCACGGTCTGGCCGGCTGCCTGGAGGTTGCCGAAGACCCGCATGATCTCGTCGCTCGTCGCAGAGTCGAGGTTGCCGGTGGGTTCATCCGCGAGGAGAATCGAGGGCTCATTCACCAGTGCGCGCGCAATCGCGACGCGCTGTCGCTGTCCGCCCGACAGCTCATTGGGGCGGTGGTCCATTCGGTCGCCCAGGCCGACGCGGGTGAGTGCTGCCGCAGCTCGGTCCCGTCGGTCCCGAGACGACACGCCGGCGTACACCAGCGGGAGTTCGACATTCGCCATCGCGGATGCGCGGGGCAGCAGGTTGAAGGTCTGGAAGACGAACCCGATCTCGACGTTCCGGATCCGGGCCAGGTCGTCATCGTCCATCCGCGAGACTTCATGTCCGTTCAGCCAGTACTGACCGGCACTTGGCGTGTCGAGACAACCGAGCATGTTCATCATGGTCGATTTGCCTGAACCCGACGGTCCCATGATTGCGACGTACTCGTTGCGACGGATCTCGAGGTCGACCCCGCGCAACGCCAGCACCCGCTCGGAGCCCATGACATATTCACGGGTGATTCCTTCGAGGCGAATGATGACGTCGTTCATGGCTTCGCAGATCCCGCGTCGGTGCGTGACGCCTTGACGCGAGCCGAATCCTTCATGTCTCGGATCGCCTGGTACGTGCCGGCCACGATCGTCTCGCCCTGCTTGATTCCGCTGAGCACCTCGAAATATTCGTCGCCGGCAATCCCCACCTTGACCGGGCGGAAGATGGCCACGCCGTTGTTCACCACGAACACGCCCTCGATCGGCTTCGCCTTCTTGATCGACCCGGTGTCGCTGGGCGCGGTCTGGATTGGCGCCGATTGCACCGAATCACCGGTCTTCGGTGCCTCGCGTGAAGTGAGGGCGATGATGGGGATGGCAAGCGCCTGTTTCCTGACATCGGTGATGATCCGCGCCGTCATGCTGAGGTCGGGTCGCACGTCAGCTGGCGGATTGGTGAGGGTCACCTCGACCTCGAAGTCAACGGCGCGGTCGCTGCCCGCATTTCCGGCCGCACTCAACGCTGCACTATTGGAGATTTTGGTGACCCGACCGACGAATTGCGTGTCGGGGAAGGCGTCGATCGACACGCTCACCGAGTCATTGAGCGACAACCGCACGACATCGGTTTCGTCCACCTTGACCAGCGCCTGGATGACCGACAGGTCGGCGATTCGCATCAGGAGCCCGACGTCGCGGGAGAACGCACCCGTCTGGGCCACCTCGCCCTCTTCGACGGCGAGCCGCACCACGCGCCCGGCAATCGGCGAATAGAGCCGGGTGCGGGCCAGATTGTCGCGCGCTTCCTTGACGGTCGCGCGGGTCTGCATCACCTGTGCTTCGCTGGAGCGCACGGCGGCGGCGGCGACGTCGTACGTCTGCTGTGACTGCTCAACCACCTCGTCGGCGATCAACGTCGGGTTGGTCCGCTTGAGTTCCTTGTTGCGGTCGAAGGTGCGCTTTGCCTGATCGCGATTGGCGCGGGTCTGCATCAGTTGCGCCTCGACCGATGCCATCGATGCGGTGCCGCGTTCGACGGCGCCCAGGAACTGCACTTGGTCGAGCTCGACCAGTAGTTGCCCCTTGGTGACGAGGTCGCCCTCCTTCACCGTGATCCGGGTGATCCGGGCCGTGACTTCCGACGAGATGTCGACCTGGCTTTTTGGCTCGATCTTGCCACTGGCGGTCACCGCTGCGACGAGATCCTGGTTACCCACCTGATCGAGGCGCACCTCGATCGGCTTGTTCTTGTTGTTGGCCGCCTTAATGGCGCTGAATGCGACGAGGGCGACAACAACCACGCCAATTCCGAGAACGATCTTGCGCTTGCGCGTCATGTCCGAATCCTCTGCTCAGCGAAGGGGGCGGCCGACGGCGTATTCGAGCGCGACGACAGCGAGGTGGTAGTCGTAGATGGCTGCGATGCGGTCGGCCTCGGCCTGGGTCACAGCCTGCTGCGCGTCGGCCACCTCAAGGAAAGAGCCGAGGCCAAGGCGATAACGGTCCTGCGCCAACTGAAGCTGGCTCAAAGCTGCCGCGCGGTTGGTGTCCTGGATCAGGCTTGCGTCCCACGCGGTGCGCACTCCCAGCACGCCATAGTGCACCTGAAGGTCGACGTCGAGCTGCCGGGCACGGATCTGCTCGCGCGCGTCGTCTTCCTGTGCCCGGGCAACCGAAACGTTGCGCGAGCGCGAGAAGCCGTCCCATATCGGCAGCGAGACGCTGAGCCGAACCGACCACGGCTGGCGCGTGAAATTGAAGGGGAAGACGCTGTTGTTGGCCCGGATCGCATCGGCGATGTCGGGCTGCAGTTCGGCACCGGTTCCGTCGAGGCCGGCGAACGTGTTACAGTCGGCGATGATCCCGCCGCCCGGCGCCGGGTGCGGCTCGGTGAGGCGGCGGAGAATGTCGTTCTGGAACTCGCAGTTGCCCCTAGTGGCGACCGCACTGCTGAGCCGGTTGTTGAGAAGGGCGGATTCGTTGGTGAACTGCTGGGTGAACCCGCTCAAACCCGTCGACAGCGCCAGCGTCGGCAGGTAATCCGACTTGGCGGCCCTCACCCCGATCGACGCGGCATCGTGTGTTGCCGCGGCCGCGATCACTGTCGGGTTCTGCACCTGCGCCATCGCGCGCAACTGCGCGAGGTCGTAGGTCGGTTCGACCGGAGTGAATGTCTCGGTGAGTTCAATCGTTGCGACATCTTCACCACTCTTCATGCCCATACGCCTGAGCAACTCGATCTTCGCCTCGGCGAGGGACTTCCGCGCCTGCAGAAGCTGCACGTCGGCCCGACTCTTGGTGACCTCGGCCTGGCGGACGTCGAGGAGATTTGTCTGTCCGACGTCGTATCGCGCCTTGGCGAGGACGAAGAAATCCTTGTTCCGCTTGACCTGCTGCTCGGCAACTTCCACGATCGACGCGGCACGCAACGCCGCGAGATACTGGGTCGTGACGTCGAACCGGAGGTTCACGCCCGCCGCGTCGATCGTGGCGTCGGTCGCACGTTCCTGCGCCCGGGCCTGCGACGGCCCCATGAACGTACGGGCGCTCAGTCGCCAGCTGGCATCAAGTGAGTAGTTGGAAGAGACCGTAGGCGAGGCCTGGTTGAAGAACGACCCGCCGAAGGTTGACCGGCCCGACCCGGTGTAGCTGAGGCCCGCGCTGGTGCCGAGCGAAGGGGTCAGCGCGCCCTTTGCCTCACGAACATTGGCGGCGGCGACATCGGCATCGTTGAGATTCTGGCGATACGTTGGACTGTTCCGCTTGGCCAGTTCCAGTGCCTGGGATAGCGAAAGTTGGCGTGGTGCCACAACATCCTGTGCCCGCAGGATCGCGGGCACTGTCATGAGGGCAAGCAACAGGCAGCGGCCAGAACTCAGACTCGGCATGATCTATCCTTGCAGGAAAAGGGAAGGCGACTTGGCCCATTACGCCCCCCATGAGGGGAAGTTTCAAGCTGCTACATCTCCGCCAGTCACTGACCCGTCCATCTGGCTCGGGGCAGGTCTGGTCGTGCTCATTGCCGCCGAGGCCGCCACGCAGTCGAGCTGGCTCTGGGTTCTGGCGGCGGCGTGCGCCAGCGCCGCGCTTGCTGCATACGCCTGGCGGGAGGGCGGCCGACAGGATCGGGTGATGGCGGTGGCCCTCGCACTGCTGGCGCTGGCGCAAACGGCGGGCGGGGCTCGCATGGCCAACGTCGCACTCCGTCCTGCCGATGCCGCCCGCCACGCGGTATCCGACGCGTCGGCGTCGCGCGATCGTGCCTTGGCCGCTGCGATCGCCTCGGCCCGCCGAGCCGCGACGTTCTCGATGCAGCGCGTCGCGGCAGCCGCCGGCGTGCCGAATCTCGAGGACCTTGTCGGCCGACGCGGTATCGAGCGCGGCATCGTGGTGCTGAGCCACGATAGCGTGATCGCCGTTGCTGGTCCCGCGCGACTCCGACCGGTGGTGACGACCGATCCAGCAGTCCTCACCGTCACCCCGTTCGGGCATTTCTTGACCATCCGCGAAGCTTCTGGTGACATGGAAGCGCAAGTTACGGTGCTAATCGAAGCGAGCGAGGCCCTACCGGCTGCGGGGCAAGCGCTGTTTGATGGCGCCGGCCGTTGGCAGCGGGTCGATTGGACGTGGGACGCACCAGATGGCGCGACCGTTTATCCGAGCCATCAGGCGGCAACCGAGGGCATTGCCAGGGCAGCCCGCGCGGTGGCACCACCGCCCGCCGTGCTGATTGAGCGCGAGCATCGGCTGGCGCGCCTGATCATCGGTCTTGGGCTGGTGGCGCTGTCGGTGGTCCTCCTCCTCGTCGCCCCGGGTCCAGTGGTTCGTGCCGGTGCTCTATTGGTGCCGCTATGGGCCATCTCGCGAGTCGACCCGTCAGCCGTCAGTCGTGGCCCAACTGCGCTACAGGCGGTCGCTGTGACTGCGGCTCTCCTGATTATCGCTATCCTCATCTGGAGGCGCCCTGAACGGCGGGCGACGATCGGCATGATCGCCGCCGTGCTTTTGATGACGAGTGCGGTGCCGATGGTGGTGATCGCCGCGCGACAATTGTTGCCGCACGACCCATCGACCTCGCTCACGGCATGGTTCGCGTGGCAGGTTGCCCTCGCAGTGGGTACCACCGCATTCCTGGCGGTCGCGAATGCGCCGCTCAGGTCGCACGATGATGCCGACGCGCCCGCGGGTTGGGGTATCGCGGCGGGCACCGTCGCGATCGCGGTGGGAGCAATCGGTATTGAGGCCTGGGCACCCACTGGTTGGCCCCCGTGGTACCCCCTGCTCTGGATGTTCCCGCTCGCGATGATGTTACCCCGAATGCCTTCGCCGGTACGGATGGGTGCACTGGCCACCATGGCAGGACTGCTGGCGACCCTCGCGACGTGGAGCCAGACCCTCGACCTCCGGATGGACCTCGCGCGAGCAGATATCGCTCGGCTCCAAGCGCCGCAACCCGATTCGGCGACTGCCGCGCTCGACGCATTCGCTAGCGCCGCCGCCGCCGCGCACGCAACCCGGATCGACCGCCTGTATGCCGCGTGGCGCGCGTCGCCGGTGGCGCAACTCGGCCTACCGACGCATCTGGCGTTGTGGAGTGCCGAGGGCGTCGTGCGCGAATCGGTGGCACTCGACTCCTTGAGCATGACGTGGGGCGACCTCGAACAGATTGTCCGTGCGCAGAGGGCGGTACCCGGACGGGTATCGTTACGGCGGGGGGCGGTACACCACGAAGTGCTCGTGGTGCCGCTCGCTCTCGACACGATCGCCACGGTCACCACGGGCCCGCGTTCACGGGTCGTCGCACCAACACGTTTCGGGCGCTATCTCGGCTGGAGAACCACGGCCGACCCGGCGTTCCGACTCGCCGTGGTGAGCGAGCGCGCGACCGCCGCCGACAGCTCATTTCGCCGGATGGGTCGGTGGATACGCGCCGACTGGAACGTTGCAGCGGGGGAGTCCCCACGCGTAGTGCGCGCCACGATCGAGATGGCCTCTCCGCGACCATTCGTTGTTCGCGCCGCCCTGAGCGTCCTGCTGGATGTCCTCATCGTGCTCGCCGCCTGGCTCGCGCTGGAGCGCCTGCTGGGTCGCGACCGCCCGATGACGGTGGGGGTGTTGCGGAGATCATACCGACGCACCGTCGCGACGGCGCTCGCCGCATTCTTTGTCGGGCCAGCGCTCTTCTTCACACTCTGGTCGGTGTTGCGGCTGCGCGGGGACGCGACCGTCGCCCGAACTGCCGGAGTGACCCGTGCGCTTCGAGACGTGGCACTCGAGGGCGGATTCATTCTTGCCGCTGCCGGTGGCACGCCGTCGGACTCGCTGCGGCGGATCGCCGATATCGTTGATGCCGACGTGGCGATCTATCGCGATGCACGCCTCGTGGCGGCCAGCACCCCGCTCCTCGTCGACCTCGGCTTCCTGGCGCCGGTGGTGAACCCCCTGCGCGCTCCGCCCGGCTCCGATGCCGTAGCGGTGCGTGACATTTTGCCGGGGACAACGGCGTTGATGGGCATCGAGCCCGCCGACGAATCGGCGACCCTGGTGGCAGCAGTGCTTCCGGGTACCGATTCCGGGCTGGCGCGCGAACAATTCGACCTCGCTTTGTTACTGCTCCTGGTCACGCTTTCGGGCGCCGCTGCAGCAGTGGCCGTCGCCGGGCTGGTGGCGCGCGCGCTCGCTCAACCGATTGATGCGTTGCGTCGTACCGCGCTTGCGATCGGGCGTGGTGACCCGCTTCCCCAGTCGGAAAAAGTACCGGCCGAGTTCGCGCCGGTGTTCGGCGCCATCGACCAGATGGAGCAGCAGTTACGGCGTAGCGCCGCCGCCATCGAGTCGGGGCAGGCGCGCACCGCCGCGATTCTGTCGACCGTGGCGACCGGCGTGATCGGTGTCGACGAATCGGGCGCGGTGATCCACGCGAATCCACGGGCCGAGGAGCTGCTCGAACGTCGAATCGGCTTGGGGAACGACCTCCGAGAACAGCTTCCAGCGGGATGGGACGCGGTTGTGGGCGGTATTAATCGACTCCTCGGTCCTGACACGCGGGAACCGGAGAGTCGCGAGATCGCAGTCGACGAGCGCCTGCTCGCGATCACGCTGGCGCCGTTGGGCGATGGCGGGCTCGTTCTTGCGATCACTGATATCACCGCTGCATCGCGAGCCGCGCGAATCGTCGCATGGGGAGAGATGGCGCGCCAGGTGGCTCACGAGATCAAGAATCCGCTCACCCCCATGCGACTTGGCTTGCAACACCTCCGGCGGGTACATACCGACCAGCATCCGGAATTTGCTTCGTTGTTCGATGAGACGGTCGCCCGGTTGCTCACCGAGATCGACCGACTCGATCGAATCGCGCGATCGTTTGCGCGCTACGGCGCACCACCTGAACCGACCGATGCGCCGCTCGAGGCGATTGCTCTACGGGCAGCGGTCGAGGAATTGGCGGGGCTCTTCGCACTCACCAGCGCGGAGCCGGGGCTTGAGGTGATTGGTCCGGAGACGGTGGTGCGGGCGCGGCGCGAGGAGCTGGTGCAGGTGTTGCTCAACCTGCTGGACAACGCCCGGCACGCCGGGGCGTCGCGGGTCGTGCTCACGGTCTCCGAGGCGGGGCTCGACGTGGCGGACAATGGCCGAGGCATCCCTGCCGAGCAACTGCCCCGGATCTTCGAGCCGACCTTCTCCACCACCACCAGTGGGACGGGCTTGGGGCTTGCCATCGTCCGGCGCCTGGTGGAGGGCTGGGGCGGAACCATCGAGCCCGGTGTGGGCACCGCGGGAGGGGCTCGGTTCGAGATCCGCTTCCGTCCGGCCGGAACCCACGGTTCAACCGCTGGCGTTCTCCCGGCGTAACAGGTCTGACGTGGTGCACTGTGACTCCCCCGGGGGGCAGCCCCTGAATGCAGGCCGACCCGCAGCACTGGAGCATTTCATGAAGGCACGTTTCGCGTTGGCCGCACTGGCCATCCTGATCGCCGCCCCCCTTGCCGCGCAGGGCGGGGGCGGGGGCATGCGAATGGGAGGAGCCGGCGGCGGTATGAACATCGAGTCGCTCAACGGGATGTACTCGCTGTCGACCGAGCAGACCAAGAAGGCCGAAGGCTTTCTCGAGACGTACACCGATGCGACCAAGGGTGTGCAGGCGTGGATGATGAAGTTGCGCGAGAGCGGCGCCCCGATGGGTTCGATTCGTGACACGCCGGGCTTCGCCGATTCGATGAAGAAGTCGACCGATGCGCGGGCCAGGTTCGACGCCGACTTCAAGTCGATCTTGGTGGGCACGCAGGTTGTAAAGTTTGATTCAGTGGCGGCGGCGCGCGCTGCCCGGACCCGCCCGCAGGGCTGAACCGCGATATTGATGCTTGCAAGCGGGCGGCGATGCGATGCATTGCCGCCCGTTTCGCGTTGGTGCACTAACACACACCGCGGGAGAACGATGCGCACAATGATCATGATGATGCTGGTTGGCGCGACGGCATGCGGCGGCGAGCCGAAGGGCGACGCCTCGGCTGATGGGTCAGACAGCCTTGTGTACGCCACGCCGACCAATGCCGCCCCTGTATCGCTCACCGAAGTGGCACCGGGCGACACCGCCACGATTCTCAAGGTGATGCGCGGCACGATGGGCGATATCGACGCGTTGTTGCCGGAACTGGAGCGCCGCGACACGATGCTCGCCCCGGTGGGCACCCAGGAAGCGCGGCGGCTCACGGTGTGGGTGCAGAACGGCACTCCGCGCAAGCTCACCGTCACGGAACCAAATGATGCCGGAGCGATGACCGGGCTCTCCCACTTCTGGCTCGTCGGCAACGAGCTGCGCGTGGTGCAGCAACCGTTTGCGGCGTACGTGTTTTACGGCGACCGAATTCTGGTCTGGACCGACTCCGCGCTGGAACCGGTGCCCGACGTTCCCGATGATGACCGGATGGCGCGAGAGATTGCACTGATCACCGAGGCGCGGGCGTACCTCGAAGTGTTTGGATTGCGGCTGCCGTAACTGAAGGGTTGAGAGGTTGAGAGGTTGAGAGGTTGAGAGGTTGAGAGGTTGAGAGGTTGAGAGGTTGAGAGGTTGAAGGGTTGAAGGGTTGAAGGGGTGAAAGGTTGGGGTGATGCGGGATGCCCCCACAGGTGCCGCATTTCATGCGGCACCCGCGTTCACGCGGAACGTGAAATGCGACAGGCCCACGGTTCGATTCCGCGCGATCCGGCTCACTCCTGCGCCGCCCCGTTCACCGCGTGAGGCGCGCAGGCGCCACCCTTGGGGGCCCTTCACCACGAGGCCTCTCTGCTTGCCCGCATCCAGAGCGCCACCGTCCTCGGCGTCGATGCCGTGGCCATCGACGTCGAAGTCGACATCTCCAACGGCCTGCCATCGTTCACCACCGTGGGTCTCCCTGTCGGTGCGGTGAAGGAAGGCCGAGAGCGGGTGGCCGCCGCGATCGGTAACGCCGGCTACCAACTCCCACTCCGCCGCATCACTGTCAACCTCGCCCCCGCCGACCTCCAGAAACGCGGCAGCGCGTTCGACCTGCCCATTGCCGTTGGCATCCTGATCGCCAGCGGGCAACTAGCCGACGACCGCATCCGCGGCGTGCTCCTGCTCGGCGAGCTCGGCCTCGAAGGCGACCTGCGGCCGATTCGCGGTGCGTTGCCGATGGCGCTCGCCGCCGCCGCAATGGGCTGCACGGAAATGATTCTTCCCGCCGCGAATGTCGCCGAGGCGGCGGTGGTGGATGGCGTGGTGGTGCGGGGGGCGAACTCGCTCCTCGATGTCTGTCGGCACCTCGGTGGCGAGATCATCCTCGACCCCACTCGCACCGATACCGACGCGTTGATGCAGGAACGCGCCGTGCTCGATGTCGACTTCGCCGACGTGCGCGCACAGCACGGAGCCAAGCGCGCCCTCGAGGTGGCCGCAGCCGGTGCACACAACGTGCTGATGATCGGCCCGCCCGGCGCCGGCAAGACCATGCTCGCTCGGCGCCTGCCGAGCATCCTGCCGGCGATGACACTCGACGAGGCGCTCGATGTCACCCGGATTCATTCGGTGGCTGGGCTGCTACCTCCCGGTCGCGCGTTGGTGTCACGACGGCCGTTCAGGGCGCCGCATCACACCATCAGTTACGCCGGACTCATCGGCGGCGGTTCGATTCCGCGGCCAGGCGAGGTCTCGCTGGCGCATCACGGCGTGCTCTTTCTGGATGAGGTGGCGGAGTTGCCCGGCAACGTGCTGGAGGTGTTGCGGCAACCGCTCGAGGATGGCCACGTCACGATCTCGCGTGCGGCGATGACGTTGAGCTATCCGGCGCGATTTCTTTTTGTGGCGGCAATGAATCCCTGCCCGTGCGGGCATGCCGGAGACAGCACGCGACCGTGTCTCTGCGCGCCGATGTCGGTGCAGAAATATCTGGCGCGCATCTCGGGGCCGCTGCTCGACCGGGTGGATATCCATCTCGCCGTACCACCGGTAGCCTACGACGACCTGGTCGATCGTGCGCCGGCCGAATCGAGTGCGGTCATCCGCCAACGCGTGGAGCGGGCCCGGGAGCGACAGCTCCGGCGGTTTCACAAGGTGCGTGGAGTATTCGCCAATGCGCATATGGGCCCGCGCGAACTCGCGAGGCATGCACGCGTCGATGCGGCCACCGAGCAGGTGCTCAAGGCGGCGATCGAGCGGTTGGGGTTGAGCGCGCGGGCGTACCACCGTGTGCTCAAGCTGGCGCGCACGCTCGCCGACCTGGCAGAGTCGGATGCGATTGCGCCGGCGCACGTGGCGGAGGCAATCCAATACCGAGTGCTCGATCGGAGCGGGGAGAGGTGAATCGCGCCGCGGGTCGTGCAGGATGAGTGCCTCGGGGTCGTCCGTTACTGGGTGGGCATGAGCCAGACGACTGTGCTCGGGGTGCCCGACCCCATGGAAGCCACCCTTCGCGAGCCCTTCACGGGGATTGGCAAGCCGGAACACCTGAAGCACTTCGGCGGCAAGGTCTGGTCTCGGCGGATCAACGAATCGGATAGCTTGGTGTACGAGATGTTCACTGACCGCGTTGAATTTCTTGCAGGCGCGGTATCACTACGGTTGAGGTACGATGCATCAGCTCGGTCTGTCCAGGTTCGCGAAGTTCTCATTGGCCGCTATCGTGGCGATCGTGTTATTGGTGAATCCGGGTCGAGCGCATGCACAGGTCTTGTCCGACACCGTCGCAGAAGCGCATCGGCTGCGCACTTCGGGGTCGCTTCCGGCCGCCGCTGCCCTCCTGCAGGTATACCTCACTAATCATCCCGACCACGGTGACGCGGCCAGGCTGCTTGCACAAACGTTGTACTGGCAGAAGCGACCCTCCGACGCTCGCCGGCACTACGAGGACGCTCTGGCACGTCATCCCGAAGACTCGGCGCTTCGGCTCGATTACGGGCAGATGCTCATCGACATGGGAGATGGTACCCGCGCGCGTGAGGTGCTCCGGCCGTTGCTGGGGGTCGCGGCACTGAACGGGCGCGCTGAGGCCCTCCTCGGAACCCTAGCGTACTGGAACGGCGATCTCGCAAACGCGAGACGTTTGCTGCGAGCGGCAGCCAATGCCGACTCCACTCAAACGGGCGTGCGACGGATGCTGGATGAAATCACCGTCGCCACTTCGCCGTGGCTGGAGACCGGCGGTGAACTGCGGCGCGACGACCAGCCGCTCCACAGAGGTGCTGCACGCGCGACCATCGGGTGGTACCCTGGGCCTGCAACATCGTTGTCGACCTGGATTGTGAGCGAGGCCTTGAGTGTCGGTGACTCACTCTCCGACCGCGTGACTATGCTGACCGGGCGCGTGACGCACAACGCACCTGCGCTGCGCCTTTCAACCGAGATTGCCGGGGGGATGCTTCGGCGCTCCTCGGCAAGTTCGGATTGGGTCGGCCTGCTGGATCTCGGGTTACACCTGTCGCAGCGTCTGGTCCTTCATGCCGCTGCCGAGCGCGCCCCGTATCTGTATACCGCAGCGAGCACTTCTATTCCGGTCATCACCAACACATTCCGGGCGAGCCTCCAGTGGGCGGCGCCCGGTGGTTGGCTCGGCGAAGCGCGCGTCCAGGCGGAGCGATACCCGGACGACAATACCGTCCGCACGGCGTACGTGTGGCTGCTCGCGCCGGTGGTGAACAGGTCAAACGCCGTTTTCCAGGTGGGGTACAGCGTCGCGGCCCAGGAATCGGATGAGAGCCGCTTTGTCCCCAATCAACCGAGTCCGTCACCGGGCCAAGGCAACACTCCGACGGTGACCGACGGTCATTACAGTCCGTACTACACGCCCTCGGCGCTTCTGGTCCATTCCTTCATCGCCGCAACGTCGGTCCGCCTCTCACCGACTGTCGACATCCGACTGAACGGTGGGTATGGCGTCATCGCGCACGAAGACGCGCCGTTCTTTACGGCCGCCGTCGGTGCGATCCCGCCGACTATCGAGCCGGACTTCATGCGCCGGAAGTTCTCGCCGTGGGAAATGCGCGGGGCAGTCGGCATGAACCTTTCGCCGTCGCTTCGGCTCATCGCCGATGGTCAGGCCGGCGCCTCGGCGTTCTATCACTACACCACGGTGGGAGCGCGACTCAGCTACCGATTCGCTGCCGCTGCAAACCGGCGCTTGGCGCGTCATTGACAATCGATCCCGCGCTGTCGACAGGATCGCGACGATGACGCGCACGCCGGACGCGACTGATGTACCCACCGCGGGCGGAGGAGGACTGTGGCGGCATCGTACCGTTCCGCCGGTCCGGTTTCGACACCGATTGGTGCTGTTCGCGCTGACTGGAGCCGGCCTGGCTTCCGTCATTCGACTCGCCGACTGGTGGTTCCGCGCGGATCACGTCGCGCAGCCGGCGCTGTTCGTGATCCTGTCACTCGCGTTCTGGTACGGCATTGGACGCATCGTCCTCGGGTGGGTGAACCACGTGGCGATGGTACGAACCGATCACCGCGCCGCTCCGGCCGAGCTGCCGGTTGCAATCTTTACCACCAGCGCCCCGGGTGAACCGCTCGCGATGTTCGAGCGCACGCTCGCTGCCTGCGCCCGCGTTCGATACCCGCATCAGACCTACCTCCTCGACGACACCCGCGACCCGAGGTTCCGGGAAGTCGCGGAACGCCACGGGGCGGTGTGGCTGGAACTCGTTGATGTCCCGGGAGCAAAAGCCGGAAAGCTCAACCGTGCGTTGTCGCTGACGAGCGAAAAGTACATTCTCGTGCTCGATCCGGATCACGTGCCGTTTCCGGAGTTTCTCGACCGGGTGCTTGGACAGTTTGACGACGAGCGCGTCGGGTTTGTCCAGGTTGCGCAAGCGTACTACAACCAGTCAGCATCCTTTACGGCAGCGGGTGCAGCGGAACAGACGTATGTCTTTTACGGCCCCGGGCAGATGGGGCTTCAGGGCCACGGCGCGTGTGTCGCGATCGGTGCGAATTGCACCTTCCGGCGATCGGCCCTGACGTCGATCGGAGGCCATGGCATTGGCTTGGCGGAAGATCTGGTGACGGCGATCCGCATTCATGCTGCGGGGTGGAGATCGGTGTACGTGCCCGAGGTGGTGAGCCGCGGCCTGGTGCCCGAGGATCTTGGATCGTTTTACCGGCAGCAGTTGAAGTGGTCGCGCGGGGTCTATGAGGTGGCGTTCACAGAACTGCCCCGACTCTTTCGTCACCTCACATGGCGGCAGCGGGTGGCATACCTCACGATCGGCACCTACTACGTGTCCGGCGCCACCATGCTCGTGATGCTCATGATTCCGTACCTCTACCTCTGGACCGGCGTGCAACCCGCCAAGATGCGCTTCGTGGAGTTTCTCGCGGCTGCATGGCCCGTCGCGGTCGTCGGCGTAGCGATGTACGCGGTGATACAGATCTGGCTCGTCGATCCGAAGCACGAACGCGGCCTGCATTGGCGCGGACTGGTGCTCAAGGTCGCTTCGTGGCCCGTATTCCTTACCGGCACGATACTCGCCGTGCTACGAGCTGACGTGCCGTACATCCCGACGGCGAAACAAGCCGTCCGTGGGCGATTTCTGCGACTGGCAGCGCCGCAACTCGCGTTGATCGCCTGCTACCTCGTGACGCTGGTCCATGTGATCTTTGTCCGGACGCTGCGAACCAGCGAAGCGGCGCTCGAACTCACCAGCGAGGCAGTGTGGGGAATGGTCGGCTTTGCCACGCTGCCGCTCCTGGCTGGGTTGGGCGCACTGTACGCGGCGCGCCAGGCAGGGCGTCCGACTGGGGTTGATCCGTGGGAATCGCTGGACGTCACGACGATCGGGGGAGATGCGTGAGACGATTGCACCGAGTTGGACTGACAACCACGCTGCTCGCGGGGGGTGCGCTGGCCGTGGTTCTGGTCACGTCGATGAGCCGCGGCGCCGAGGGACCGGTGTCGAGTGGGTTGAGCTGGCTCGGTGCCGCTACTGGATCGGTCGAGAACTGGGCGCGGCAGCGGATCGCCGGACCCGGCCGTGCTGAGGCGCTGTCGTGGTTTGCACCGATCCGCGACGACGTCGTGCGGCTTCGCAACCCTGATGTGGTGCTCCTCGGATCGTTCGATACCGACATCCCACAGACGCTCGATGGAGTGGTGAAGCTCGAGCAGGCGCTGGGCACGACCTTTCCGTTGATCCAGGTGTACGCGGCGTGGGGCGATAAACCCGAACAACGATTTCCGCGCACGGTGGTCGGAGCCATCGCAGACCTTGGGTCGATCCCGATGATCACCTGGGAACCGTGGCTCACCGACTTCGAGAGCCCTCGCCACCCGGGCTTGCTACTACCGGCGGCCAGGGAGCAGCACGGCCTCGCGGCGGTGGCGGGTGGTGACTACGACTTCCATGTCGATGCGTGGGCGAAGGAGGCAGCGCGTTATGGTCGGCCACTCTTCATTCGATTCGCCCATGAGATGAACGACCCATACCGATACCCTTGGGGTCCACAAAACAATTCCAAGGAGGAGTACATCGCCGCGTGGCGACACGTCGTCGACCGGTTCCGGTTGGCGGGGGCGAACAATGTTCTCTGGGTATGGTCGCCGCACGTCGCGTATGAGTATTGGGAGCTCTACTACCCAGGGGCGGGTTACGTCGACTGGGTCGCGACGGGTGTGCTGAACTTCGGGCCGATCGCGCAGTGGTCACAGTGGTGGACCTTCGATCAGATCGTCGAATCGAAGTATGCCGGCCTCGCGTCGTTCGGTAAGCCGGTGATGGTCGCCGAGTTCGGGTCGCTAGCGGTTGGCGGCGACCGGGTCGAATGGTATCGGCAGGCACTCACCGAACTTCCCGCACGCTACCCGGCGGTGCGCGCACTGCTCTTCTTCGAGGCGGCAGTCGATCAAACCGTCACCTACCAGAAGGTAGACTGGACCGTGGCCGGCGACTCGGTGCTGGCGGCGACAATCCGCCAAGCCATCAGCCCGTGGGCGCCTGGGAACGATCGATGAGGGCGAGAGTGACGACGTTGTGCTACCGCTGCGGAGGTTCACGCCTCGAGAAAAGCGGCCGGCGTCCTTGCGGTCATTGGAAACGCTCGAAGAATAGCCCGATCCGTCGTGATGAGCGGCACACCCAGCGCAACAGCCAAGGCCACATACTCGCAGTCGTAGGTTGAACACTTCGATCGGCTTGCGAGCTCAAGCACCGCGGATGATTCCACATGGCTTTCGCGGCCGTCGATCACTTGATCTGCCTGTTCCAACACCCCGAGAGCTCGCGCGATCGTGATGTCGCGGCGCACCACATACTTGTGCACCACACTGCGAAGCTCGCTTCGCCAGAGGATGGGGGCGGCCCACATCGCGTCCTTCGACAACACCGCTTCGGCTTCCTCGGTTCGTTCGCCTGGCATAATGAGATATGCGATCAGGTTCGCATCGGCGACGATCATGCGCGGCCATTCTGCCGAGCGGCACGCAGGTCCTTGTCCGTGAGAAAAAGGCCCTTCAGCCGGGCGCGACCCCGACGCACCTCGGCCAGAATCTTCGCCGGATCAGCGAGCCGCCCCTGAGTGAGGGACTGCTCGACCGCGAGAATGGCCTCGCTGTTGAGGCTGCGCCGGTGCTCGGCGGCCTTTGCCTTCAGTTCGGCATAGAGGGCGTCGGGAAGATTCTTGATCGTCAGAGTAGCCATGTTGCCTCCAAGTATTCATAATGGATGCAATATGGATGCGTTTCGCCTAGGATCCAATAGTGACTCGTCTGGAAGACGATCCGTGCCTGAAGGTTCTGCCTACGGTCCGTCGGCGGACGAAAAGGGAGTGTGAGCCGAATCGTCCCCCTCGAGTCGCGCGAGATACTCAGCCGCCGCCTTCCCCTCGCGTGATTCCGGGAATCGCCGCGCAAAGCGGCCTAGCTCGCGTTTGAGATCGTCATGACGCCCCAGCTTGCGATAGAGATCGATCAGCCCATTGGAGAGTGTCGCGGTGTGGTGAGGCTTGGGCGCAAGTTCGCGAACCTCGAGGTAAACGCGTTCGGCTGCTTCAAGATCGTTGCCTTCCTTTGCCAGGAGCGCTGCGAGAAGGAGCCGTGCGTCGAGGTCAGAGGGATCGACCGCCACCAGTTCTTGATACGACGAGATGGCGTCGGCAATGCGACCTTGCATCACCAACGCATCTTGCTCAGAGTACTGCTTGGTGGGAGCAATGTTGCCGCCAGCATGCACCAGCGAGACAAACAGGCTCGCCACGCCATCGAGCAGATTCTTCATGGCGAGCGACATTGCAGCGGCAACCACCGGCGAGGCCAGGACCGCGATCGTGAACGCGGTGCGACCGATGCGATTCATTGCGAAGAGCAGCCAGCTCGCCGCCACGATCATGATGAGAAAGATCGGCCCATACCGCAGTTCAGCGAGGATGCGCTCCCGCCGCTCGGCCGCTTCCGCGTTGTTGCCCCGCCAGTGCCGACCAAGGTCCATTACCGAAACCTATCGGTAACGGCGCGCTGCCGTTAGCTCGGCTGCTTCTTGTCCCGCGGCGACGGAGGTGCGAGCGGATCCCGCGGAGGCTCTTCCGGATTGTCAGGCTGGGAGATGAACGCGACTGGGTCGCTTGCCGGGAACGACGCCTCGATCGCGTCGTCCAGCGTCTCCTCAACCGTTTCTTCGTTGGTGGTGGGCTCTTCGTCCTTGGGGGGCTCAAGCGGATCGTGGGGCTTCTCCATCATCTCCTCCTCGATGCAGGCAGTTCGTGAGTGGGTGACGTCATGATCAACCGATCATGACACGCCGCCTCACGTTCCGGGTCCGTTCACCTCTCGCCGTGCTTGTTCCGGCGGATGCAGCGTCAGCACCGCCCGCACCGGACCGTTCCCTACCGACACACGATTGTCCTCGCAGCTTCCATCAAATGGTCCATCAGCGACACGCCGGGTGAGCCGACAGAAGTAGAAAGCGTTCGCACCACCCGCCCAGGTGAACGTGAGCTCGTAGCCACGCTTGAGCTTCACCCCACCCATGGCCACATCGGGCGCCTCGGGCGACTTCATCGTGAGGAACAACTTTCCCTTGCGATGCTCCGCCACGAACGTGAGCGCATATTGGTCGCCCGCGTCGCCCACCAGCTCGCCGCGCCAGCGTCCATCGGCCATCGATTGCGACGAAACCGGGGCTGCCGCCGCGACGCTCGCAACAACCAGTGCCACCACAATGCGCTGCATCAGTCCTCCCCAGTCTGCCGTCGGTCCCGCTTGAGCTCACCGCGGCGCTTCTTGGCCGTGATCCGCCGCTCTTTCGACCCCTTGGTGGGCTTGGTAGCCCGCCGCACCTTGGGCTCCACCAGCGCGGCCGCAATCATCCTGACAAAGCGCTCAACTACCTCTTCTCGGTTCCTGAACTGACTCCGCTCGGCCTGTGACACCAGCCGGAGTCGACCCGACGTGTCGAGTCGGCTCGCGAGGCGCCGCAGAAGGGTGGCGCGCATGTGTTCGTTAAGCGACGGCGATTCAGCCACGTCCCACACCAATTCGACCCGGGTGGACGAAGTGTTGACGTGCTGACCACCTGGCCCGCTGCTGCGGGTGGCCCGGAGGGACAACTCGCCCCGTGGGAGTTCCAGTCGGGAGGAAATCCAGATTGCGTCGCTATCGCCCATCCCCGACGCTAATCGGTCCGGCCGGGGCCACCAACTGGCGCGGTCGGGCATTACGTTTGGGCATGCGCTGCCTCGGTCGCCTCATCTCGCTCGTTGTGCTCCTCCTCCTGCTCGCCGCGGGCTGGCTCTACCGTGACGAACTGAGCCGCTGGATCCGTGGCAGGATCAATCCGATCACCATCCAGCGCCGCATCGGGCACCCGTCGCAGAAGTCGCTAGCGTCGGCCGTCGAGAAGGTCCGCGTCCTCGAACGCGAGAAACCCGATTCGATCCTTCTCAACGCCGATGAGATGGCGTCGTTGGTGGCAGCGGGCTCGTCGTTCCTCAGCGGCGCATCCCTCGGCTCCGTCTCGGTCGAGCTCGGCGATCGCACTGTGCGGTTGCGCGGCTTGATCGATGGTACCCGCATCCGCGACGGCTGGCGCAATGTGATCCCGCTCGACTTGAATGGCCCGCAGGAAGTCGTGATGGGTGGAACCATCTCACCGGTGCGACCCGGCGTCGCCGAGTGGGATCTCGACCGGGTGATGTTGCGCGGAGTGCCGGTGCCGAGCAGCCTCATTGCGCGCGCAGTGGGAAGCGCCAGCGGCGCCGGGAGCGACGGCCGCCTGGAGATCACGCTGCCGCGTGGTATCCAGGGATTCAGGGTGCGGCCCGAGGGCGTGACGGTCTACCGTGAC
>JBDSMU010000188.1:0-4839 GCA_039915685.1 Gemmatimonadales bacterium
CGCTCTCCGCAGCGGGGGCGTATGCGCTCGCCTGGAATCTCTGGCGGACGCTCGATCATGCCGCAGTTCGGCCCGTCATGCTGAGCCCAACGCGGTCGATACTGCGGGTTGAGCGCGCGGCGGGACAGTAGCCCGTGCCGCCGCTCACGCTGCGCTTCCTCCGGACAGCGGCAGGCTTCCTCCTCATCGGCATTGCCCTCGGACTCTGGCTCCTGATCGGTCGCGAACTCCGCGGGGTGTGGCCGGCCCGGCACTTGGTGAGCGCGCACGCCCACCTCCTGCTGGTCGGCAGCGTTCTGTCGACAATTCTCGGGACCGCGTTATGGCTGTTCCCGCGTCCCGTGAGCACCGATCACCGTGTCCGCGCCTGGCACGGCGAGGCGGCGTATTGGTGCATCACAGTCGGCACAGTAGCTCGCACCGCAGGCGAGATCGCCCGCGCGTCCAGTGGAGCGTCCATGTGGCGGTGGATCGCAGTCATTGGCGGGTCACTGCAACTGACGGGACTGGCGTTCGGCCTGCTTGCACTCCGCGCGCGGGTGCGCGCCTCGGTGTCACCTCGGTCTGCGCCACCATCGTCGCCCCCGCAGCTGTGACAACCGTCACGGCGGGCGCGCTCGATATCCGCGAATGTCCTCCTGTGCGAGGCGCAGATGCGTATCGCACCGGACGGCCCTCGGGGCCCCAAGCACAGAGGACGGCATGCGGAATCAGGCGTTGGGCAGGCTCACCATCATGGTCGGCGTCGTGGCTGCTGCAGGGTGCACTCCCAAGGCACCACAGCAGCTAGTGAGCGGGGATGCCGCCAGTCGGGTCTACGTAGCCCCTGGTGAGTACGACGAGCTCTACTCGTTCATGTCGGGTGGATTCAGCGGCAACGTGACCGTCTACGGCCTCCCCTCGGGCAGGCTGCTCAAGACGATCCCGGTCTTCTCGCAGTTCCCCGAGAACGGCTACGGCTACACCGAAGAGACCAAGCCGATGCTGGAGACCTCCTACGGCGCCGTGCCCTGGGACGACACCCACCATCCGCAGCTCTCGCAGACCAAGGGGATGGCCGACGGTCGGTGGCTGTTCATCAACGGCAACAACACCCCGCGGATCGCCCGGATCGACCTGACCACCTTCGAGACCGTCGAGATTCTCGAGATCCCGCACGCGGCCGGCGGTCATGCGTCGCCATTCATCACGCCGAACTCCGAGTACGTCGTATCGGCGATCCGATTCTCGGTGCCGGTGCCGAACGTCGACGTACCGGTCGAGACCTACAAGCAGAACTTCAAGGGTTCGCTGTCGTTCGTCCGGGCGGACCAGCCGGGGAAGATGGAGATCGCCTTCCAGCTCATGATGCCCGGGTACAACTACGACCTCGGCCGCGCCGGCAAGGGGAAGTCCGATGGCTGGTTTTTCTTCACGACCTACAACTCCGAGCAGGCCTTCACCAATCTCGAGCTGAACGCATCGAAGAGCGACAAGGATTTTATGGCGGCGGTGAACTGGAAGCTGGCGGAAAAGTGTGTCGCCGACGGGAAGGCGAAGACGGCCCCGGCGCGCTACGCCCACAACACCTTCGATCATTCCTCGCGTCAGTCGAAGAGCGAAATGATCACCTCTGTCCGGATGCTGATGCCGACCGACTGCCCCGGAGTGGTGTACTTCCTTCCCACGCCGAAATCACCGCACGGCGTCAACGTTGACCCGACTGGCGAGTACATCGTCGGCGGCGGCAAACTGGCGTCGGTGATCCCGGTGCACTCGTTCACGAAGATGATCGCCGCGATAGAGTCCAAGGCGTTCGATGGCGAACTCTACGGGATCCCCATCCTGAAGTATGAATCGGTGATGGCAGGCGAGGTGCAGAAGCCGGGCCTGGGCCCGCTGCACACCGAGTTCGATGACAAGGGCAACGCCTACACGTCGATGTTCATCTCGTCGGAGATCGTGAAGTGGAAGTTGGGCACGTGGGAGGTCCTTGACCGGATGCCGGTGTACTACTCGATCGGCCACCTGATGGTGCCCGGTGGCGACAATGTGAAGCCCTACGGCAAGTACGTCGTGGCGATGAACAAGATCACGAAGGATCGCTACCTCCCGACCGGCGCGGAGCTGACCCAGTCGGCCCAGCTGATCGATATCAGCGGCGACAAGATGAAGATGTTGCTCGACTTCCCCACGCAGGGCGAGCCGCACTACGCCCAGGCGCTGCCAGCTTCGCTGATCAGGGACAAGCAAGTCAAGTTCTTCTCGCTGGCCGAGAGCACCCACCCATTCGTCACTCGGGCAGAGTCCGAGGCGGGTGTGAGCCGTGACGGCCGCAACGTGCACGTCAAGATGATCGCGATCCGGTCGCACTTCGCCCCCGACGTAATCGAGGGGATCGAGGTCGGCGACACGGTGTCGTGGCACGTGACCAACGTCGAACAGGACTGGGACATCCTCCACGGCTTCGCGGTGCTCGGCATGAACACTGCCGAGATCATCCTGCAGCCGGGTGAGACCCGCACCATCAAGTGGGTGCCGCAGAAGCCGGGTATCTATCCATTCTACTGTACCGACTTCTGCAGTGCGCTGCACCAGGAGATGTCGGGGTACGTGCGGGTGAGCGCTCGTGGCTCGGGCGTCAAGCTGACCAGCGGCGTGAGCGCCAAGGCTGCGACGCAGCAGGCGCGTGCCGGGAAGTACGCGGCGCCGAAGCCGGAGACGCACGCGCACGAGGCGGCCCAGGCTGCCGCAAAGGGCGGGAAGTAATTGTGGCACCCCGGGCGCGCCTCCTCACGGTACTCGCAGTGCTGGTCGGGCTGGGAGCACTGGTCCTGCCTCTTTGGGAGGTGCGTCTCGGGGCTCCGCAGTACCCGGAAGGCCTCGGCCTGCAGATCCACGCGCACACCGTCACCGGGATCAAGCCGAACGACCTCCAGAACATCAACGGCCTCAATCACTACATCGGGATGAAGCCGATCCTGCCCGATGCAATCCCCGAGCTGCGCTACATGCCGTGGCTGATCGGGGCGTTGATTGTGAGCGGTGCGCTGCTCGCCGCTCGCGGCATGCGGCGTGGGCTCTGGGTCTGGCTCGCCGCCTTCGCGCTGCTGGGCGCGGTGGGCCTCTGGGATTTCTGGCGGTGGGAGCACGATTACGGACACAACCTCGACATGGATACGGCGATCATCGTGATCCCAGGCATGACCTATCAACCTCCGCTGATCGGGAGCAAGCAGCTCCTCAACTTCACGGCGACGGCGTGGCCCGGTACCGGCGCGATGGCCCTCGGCGTGGCGTTCTTCGGGGTGCTCGCGACCCTCGCGGTGACCGGACGAGGGAGGACCGCATGACGCGCCGCGACGTGATGCTGATGATGGTGGGCGTGGTGGTGATCCCGGTCCTCGGGTGCACACCGCAGGACCCCTCAATCGCGTTCGATCTCGATACGTGCGAGTTCTGCCGGATGACGATCAGCGATCGCCGGCACGGCGCCGCGGCACAAACCAGCGGCGGGCGTGTGGCGCGATTCGATTCGATCGAATGCCTGGCGCGCTGGGTGCGCGCGACCGCGGACGCGCCCTCGAAGATTTGGGTGGTGGACGCAATGGTACCGGGGACGCTCGTAGCGCTCGAGGCCGCCGTGATTCGGCGCACTGCACGCTCGCCCATGGCCGCGCGGTCGGGCAGCGGTACTTCCGACGGATTCGTCGCCTTGGCGCGGTCACGCGCACCCGCGGCATCGGATGGTGAGAGCGTCCCTTGGGACCAAGTCCTCCGCGAGGCCGAGTGACATGATCACCGCTGTCGTGTTCCTCGTCCTGCAGGCACCGTTGGTGGTGTCGCCGTCGGGCCCCTACCGCAGCATCGCGGCAGCGGTGGCGGCAGCGCCAGCCGGTGCCACGGTGCGTGTGGCCCGTGGTACCTGGCGCGAGCCCACGGTCATCATTGATCGACCGCTCACCCTCGTTGGCGACAGCGGTAGCGTGCTCGACGGCGAGGGCGTGCGTGAGCTCGTGATCATCCGCGGCCCCGGCATTACGGTGCGCGGACTCACCTTCCGGAACACCGGCTTCTCCTACCACGAGGATCGCGCCGCGGTCCACGTCGACAGCGCCAGCGGCTGCCTGATCGACGGCAACCGTTTCGAGGCCACGTTCTTCGCGATCTATCTCTCGAGCACCGAAGGGTGCCGAGTCCGGAACAACGTGATCGTCGGGGTCCCGGGCTCCGAGTCCGCGACCGGCAACGCGATCCATTCCTGGGGATCGCGGCACCTGCTGATCGAGGGGAACCGGGTGCGCGGACACCGCGATGGTCTTTACCTCGAGTTCACCCGGCATGCCACGGTGCGGCACAACGTGAGCGAGGAGAACGACCGCTACGGGCTGCACTTCATGTACTCCGACTCCTCTGCCTATCGCGGCAACACGTTCCGCGCCAACGGCAGCGGGGTCGCGGTGATGTACTCGAAGGTGGTGTCGATGACCGACAACCGCTTTGCGGACAACGGTGGTGCGACCGCCCATGGGCTCCTCCTCAAGGAGATCGCCGACGTCCGGCTGGAACGCAACACGTTCAGCCGCAACACGACTGGACTGCTCGCCGACGGTGCGGACCGCCTGTACGCCGTCGGCAATCGCTTCGACCGCAACGGCTGCGCGGTCCGGCTCCTCTCCAGCACCACGGCAGGCACGTTCGAGGGAAATGCGTTCAGCGGCAACTCGTTCGACGTTGCCGTGAACGGCCGCGTTTCAGGCGCGACGTTCGATGGCAACTGGTGGGATGGGTACCGCGGGTGGGACCTCGACCGCAATGGGGCGGGCGACGTGCCTCACCATCCGGTTCGGCTCTTTGCGC
>JBDSMU010000031.1:0-12112 GCA_039915685.1 Gemmatimonadales bacterium
TACCGGTGTGGTGATGTTGTCCTCGGGGGCCACCACGCGGCCAGCGCGGCCTATCCCGATCAGCCAGACGAACAGCACCGCCAACAGACCTAGCCCGATATAGAATCCCATCTCATTCCTCCCACCGTGTTGTGTGTTCATGGGTGACGCGCCATCCGATCAGCGGCAACACTGCGGGCATGTCGCCACCGACGGTGATCGCGGTGTGCACACCGCGCATGGCATGCTGCGCGTCGCTGGAGCTGCGGGCGTGCACCCGCGCAAGGAGATCGCCCGCAGCGACCGTGTCGCCGGGCTTCACGAACACCTCCAGCCCGACCTCCGGGTGCACCATATCGTCCACCGTGCGCCGTCCGCCACCGAGCTCGACGATCACGCGTCCGAGCGGTCTTGGCGCAACAGACGTGACGATGCCACCGTCCTGCGCGATGACGTCAACAAGTGTGTCGGCACGCGGCAACAGGTCGGGGCGTGACACCATGCTGGCATCTCCTCCCTGCGCGGCGACGAGCTTGGCCATCCGCTCGAGCGCCTGACCACTGTCGATGGTCCGCTGGAGCAACGCACGCGCATCGCCGTCGCCGGTAGCGAGACCGGCAAGGCAGAGCATCTCGACGCCGAGTGCCATGGTGAGGTCCATCAGGTCGGTGGGACCGTTACCCGAAAGGCCGGCAATGGCCTCCCGCACCTCGATCGCGTTGCCGCATGCAACCCCGAGCGGGCGGTCCATCGCGGTCACGAGCGCCACCACCGGACACCCTCTGGTGCCGCCGAGGTCGATCATGGTCCTTGCGAGGTCGAGCGCCCGCTCGGATTCGGGCAGGAACGCACCGGAGCCATGCTTGACGTCGAGCACCAGGCCACCGAGTCCCTCCGCGAGCTTCTTCGACATGATACTCGCGGCGATCAGCGGGATCGACTCGACCGTGGCGGTCACATCGCGAAGCGCGTACAGCTTGCGATCGGCCGGGGCGATCTCGGCGGTCTGTCCGATCATCACCAAGCCGATGTCGCGAGCTTGCCGGACGGCACGGTCCAATCCGAGATCGGTTCGCAGGCCGGGGATCGACTCGAGCTTGTCCAGCGTACCACCTGTGTGGCCGAGCCCCCGACCTGACATCATGGGCACGATGGCACCACACGCTGCGAGCATCGGCGCGAGCAGCAGCGATGTCTTGTCGCCGACGCCTCCGGTGGAGTGCTTGTCGATGACCGGGCGGTTCTCGTCGGCAAAGTCCAGACGGTCGCCCGATGCGAGCATCGCGTCGGTGAGCGCAGACAGCTCATCGGGATCGAGCCCGCGGAAATACACGGCCATCGCCAACGCGGCCATCTGGTAGTCGGGCATTGACCCATGGGTGTACGCGTCGACGATGGCGCGCCACTCGTCGGCACGAAGGGCGCCACCGTCTCGCTTGCGCTCAATCAGGGGCGGAACGACCATTCATCCTCCGGGATTTTCCGGACAACATCGGGGCGGGCGCACGTGACTCGTGTATGGGTGCTGTTGCTGCTGATCGCCACCGGTGCGTCGAGTCCGGGTGCTGCGCAATCTGCGGCGCTCGTCGCGGGCCGCGCGGCGATGGAGGCCATGGACCTTCCCGCAGCGCGACGCAACCTCCAGGCAGCGGTTTCCCGCGATCCATCAAGCTACGAGGCTAACTGGCGACTCGCGCTCGTGCTGGGGGACATTGCCGAACAGCTGCGCGATGCCAGTGGCCCGCATCAGCGCGACTCCCTCTATTCACAATCGGAAAGGTACGCGCGCCGAGCGGTGGCGGCGAACGACCGGGGCGCCGATGGGCACTTCGTGCTCGCCAGTGCGCTGGGCCGGTCGGCGCTCACTCGGGGGACGAAGGAACGGCTCCGCATCGCCGCCGAAATCCGGTCCGAAGCTGAGCGTGCGATCGCTCTTGATCCGCGTCATCACGGTGCACTTCACGTGTTGGGGCGTTGGCACGCGGAGATTCGGCGGCTTTCCGGGACCGAGCGCTTTCTCGCCCGCACCTTCATGAGGGGCGGGATTCTCAAAACCGCATCGTGGGAAGCGGCTGAGTCCAACCTGAGAGCGGCCGTACGATTTGGGCCGGATGTGATCTACCACCGGCTCGATCTGGCCGAGGTGCAAGCCGAGCGAGAAGAGTGGGCAGCCGCTCGGGCCCAGCTCGATACGCTTGCCTCCCTACCGGTTCGGGATCCGATCGACACGCTGTACCAGGCACGAGGTCGTGCACTTGCCACCAAGATTGCGCGCAAGGGACGTTCGTGACCGCCGACACCCGGGGCGAGATCCTGTCGCTGCGGACCCAGCTTGATCGCGCCAACCGCGCCTATTACGAGCTGGACACTCCCGAGATCAGCGACGCCGAGTACGACATGCTGTTCCGTCGCCTGCAGGAGCTGGAGTCGGGGCACCCTGAGCTCGTCACGCCAGACTCCCCCACGCGAAGAGTGGGCGGCGGCGTGGCGTCTCACCTACCCCGTCACGCGCACCGCCGGCCGATGCTGTCGCTGGCAAATGCGTTCAGCGATGAAGAACTGCACGCGTGGGAGGAACGGATTACCAAGGTCCTTCCCTCGACGCGGGCAGGCGGCTACACGGTCGAGGTCAAGATCGACGGCACTGCTGTGTCGTTGACCTACCGGAACGGCGAGTTGGTGACCGGCGCGACCCGCGGCAATGGGTTGGTGGGCGAGGACGTCACCGCAAACCTGCGTACAATAGACGACATCCCGCTCACGCTGCGGGGATCGGGATGGCCGCCACTGATGGAGGTGCGGGGTGAAGTGTATTTCACCCGGATCGCATTCGAGAAGCTCAACGCACGGCGCGCGAGGGAGGGTGATCCGCTCCTGGCAAACCCGCGCAATGCCGCAGCCGGATCGCTCCGGCAGCTGGACTCGTCGACGACCCGGTCCCGCCGCCTGCGATGCTTCGCCTTCCAGGTCGAGGTGATCGAGGGTGACCCGGTGTCACCGACGCAGCACGGCCTCTTGGAGCGTCTCGCCGAGTGGGGATTCGTCGTCGAACCGCACGCAGGCTGGCATCCTGACCTCGCGGCGGTGCACCGCCGGATCGTCGAACTCGAGGCGCTACTGGACACGCTGCCATTCGGCGCCGACGGCGTCGTGGTGAAGGTTGACCAGCGGGCACTGCATGACGAACTCGGCACCATTGGTGGCCGAGACCCCCGTTGGGCGATCGCCCGCAAGTTCGCGCCCGAGGTAGCGGTCACACGGCTGCGCGACATCGGGGTCAATGTGGGGCGCACCGGTGCCCTCACGCCCTACGCGATCCTCGACCCCGTCGAACTCGGCGGTGTCACGATTTCGAGTGCCACGCTGCACAACGATGACAATGTCCTGCAGAAGGACATCCGAATCGGGGACACGGTCGAGGTGGTTCGGGCGGGCGAGGTGATCCCGCGCGTCGTCGGCCCGGTCGTGCCGGCGCGCGATGGCTCCGAGCGGGTGTTTGTCCCGCCCGCGGCGTGCCCCGCGTGCGGTACTCCCGCGGTGCGCGACCCCGACGAGGTGATGCGGTACTGTCCCAATGCGTCGTGCCCCGGCCGGGCGTTCGAGGGGATCGTGCACTTCGCGTCGCGTGACACCATGGACATCCGTGGACTGGGCGAGGAACGCGTGCGTCAAGTGCTGGAAGCCGGGTTGGTGACGGATGTGGCAGACCTGTATGCGCTCACGACCAATCAGCTCGCGGCGCTCGATCGGTTCGCCGAGCAATCCGCGTCGCAACTCGTGGCGGCGATCGATATCTCGCGCCAGCGACCGCTTTCGGCGCTGCTGTTCGCGCTCGGTATTCGTCATGTGGGCCGAACGGTCGCGATCGCCCTGGCCCGCCACTTTTCCGAACTCGCCGCGCTCAGGAGTGCGAGCGAGGAGGAGATAGCGGCGGTGCACGGCGTCGGCCCCACGATCGCCCGAGCGGTGCGCTCGTACCTCGACGATACCGCCAGCGCCGACTTGGTGGACCGCCTTGTCGCTCACGGAGTGACCACAACCGAACCAGGTGAGAACGCGGCCTCGGGACCTCTGTCGGGTCAGACGTGGGTGCTCACCGGCACGCTCCCGACCCTCACCAGGACTGAGGCGGGCACACTGATCGAGCAGGCGGGCGGAACCATTGGCTCGAGCGTGGGCAAGAAGACCACCGTGGTGCTCGCGGGCGAAGAGTCCGGCAGCAAGCTCGATCGGGCGCGGAAACTCGGCATCGAGGTGATCGATGAAGCGGAACTCTTGCGGCGTCTCGGTCGACCGGCCTAGGTTGGCACTCCCCGAACGCGGTTCGCCATGTCTGCTCTGATGATCACCGCTGGCTCCCTGCATCGCTTGCGCCGTCAACTCGACGCCGCTGGCGGTGGGATGACTGCGGCCATTCTCCAGGAAGCGGGACACGCCACCGGGGACGCGATGCACGAACATTGGCGCAACCGGATTGCCGAGCGCACCGGTCTCGATGACGCGGGGAATCTTGATGTCCGGTGGTTCGGACCGCTGCTCGATGAACTGTGCGTCGATCGCGGATGGGGCTCGGTGGCGGTAACGCTGATGGGTGAGCGGGCGCTGCTCCTCGAATCTGGCGACTGGGCGGAGGCAGATCCGTCCAGCACACCAACGCCGAGCTGCCATTTTTCGTGTGGCTGTCTCGCCGCATTCCTGAGTGCCCAGGCGGGCACGCCGGTGAGTGTGCTCGAAGTTGAATGCCGCAGTCGCGGCGACTCCGCATGTCGCTTCCTCGCGACCAGCCCGGGTGCAGCCATCGATATTCAGGACCTGATCGCGGCGGGTGGGTCGTGGCGGGATGCCTATCCGGCCGACGTGCTCCCGGGCTGATCGTGCCGTTGAAGCCAGGCCCTGAGATCGGGGCGGGTCACGAGTTCGCCATCCTCGATCACTTCCCGGTCCCATGGCAGGATGATCGCCTTGTCGGTCTCGAACGCGTGAAAATCTGCCCTCCATGCGCCAGTCGTGAACGAGACGGCGGTACGCACCTCCGCGGGGTGCAGCTTGCGCACCTCATTGAGGGCCAGCTTCATCGTGTCCCCGGTGTCGCAGGTCTCGTCGACCACCAGGACCCGCCTTCCGCGCACTGACGGCGGGGGACCAATTCGAAGCTCCGGCGCGGCGTCGTCGCTCTGGCGACTGATCACCATTGCGGCAAATTCGCGCTGCAGGATGCTGGCGATGATCGCGGCGGGAATCACCCCTGCCTTTGCCACGCCGATCACGATCTCGGGGTCGTAGCTCCGGGCCACTTTGAGAGCGAGCGCCCGGCACAGCTCGCCGAAAAAGGCCCAATCGGCATCAAGAATGTCGCGGGTGGGGGCGGGACGCTGGCGGGGCATGGTCGGCACCTCGGTGCGGGTGGGCGGCAGGTTCAAGCTAACATCCGGCGGCGCGTTGCCCCGCTCCCGGGCGCGACCTACTTTACCGGCAATGGCTGCAATCATGTCGTCCGGTGCCCACGCATGAGCTGGTGGAAACGAATCCTCCTCGACGAGGACGACGCTGTCGCGCCCAAGCGTCTCGACTACCTCAATGAGGGGATGGCGCTCGAACGGCACGGCGACATCGAGGGGGCGGTCACGTCGTACCAACTCGCCCTCCGCGACCAGCCGCACGACGTCCGGATCCTGCAGTACATCGCCATCGCGCTCTCGAAGTCCGGCCGCATCGAGGAGGCTATCCGGTATTACCGACGCGCGCTCGAACTCGACGACAGCCAGGTCGGAGCCCACTACGGCCTCGCGTTTCTGCTGCTTCGGCGGGGGGACAGTCAACACGCCGCACAGCACCTCCGCGCGTTCCTCGCGCGACCAGGACGGGATCCCGAGATGGCGCAATGGATCATGCATGCGACGAGCACCCTGGCGCACCTCGACGGCGACATTGAGGACGTACGGTGACGCGCATCGTGCTCCTGCTTGCTCTCGCGGGCTGCAGCAGTCTCCCGGGCGACGCCGATGGCGTCGTCGCACTGGAACTGAGCACCCCGGTCAGCATCACGCTGCGCCAGGGGGAATCGTTCGCACTTCGCGCCCGTGCTTTCGATCGCGACGGGAACGTCGTCGATGCACCGATCCGCTGGCGCACCGCTGATTCGACCATTGCGGTTGATTCGGTGGGCGGTGTGGTCACGGCGCTCCAGGGAACGGGTTCCGCAACGGTGCAGGCTGCCGTGGGGACGCTCCGTGGTCCGGCTGTGCTGGTCACTCTCCAGCCCGCCGCCACCGGAGGAGTAGGTCTCGACTAGGTTCGCCACCCGAGAACCCCACCGTCCACGCCTGCGGGGCGGACTGCCCACACCCGGTGCCCGTCATGACACCTGAGACACTCAACGACATCTTCTTCGGAGCCACCGCGCGATTCGCCGACCGAGCCGTCGCGATGCGGTTCAAGCGCGACGGTGCATGGCATGATGTGTCCATGGCAACGTTCCGGAGTCGGGTGCAACGCGTCCACGCCGCCCTGCGGGGCGCTGGCCTCACCGCCGGCGACCGCGTCGCGATTCTTTCCGAGAACCGGCCCGAGTGGGCTATTGTGGACTTCGCCTGCCTCACGGCCCGCCTGATCGATGTCCCGGTGTATCCCACGCTGACCGCACATCAGATCGCGTACATTCTTCGGGATGCCGGAGCCCGCGCGGTCTTTGTCTCATCGCAGTCGCTGCTGGACAGCGTATTGGAGGTGAAGGGTGAGGTACCTGACCTCGAACTGGTGGTCGCGCTCGACGGCCGTGCAGACGGAGTGCTCTCGATGTCACAGTTCGAGGACCAGGGAGCCTCCGCCAACCATCGCTACACCGACTGGGAGGACCTGGCGCACACCGCAGGCCCCGACGATGTCGCCACGCTGATCTACACCTCGGGCACCACCGGCGATCCGAAGGGTGTGATGCTCACGCACGGCAACATCACCAGCAACGTCGTCGCCGCGCTCCAGGTCCTCGACTTGAATGACACCGACGAGTGCCTCTCCTTCCTTCCGTTGTCGCACATCTTCGAGCGCATGGTTGGTCACTACACGATGCTGCAGGCTGGGGTGGTAATCTGGTATTCGAGCGGCATGGAATCGCTTGGCGCCGAGATGCTCGAATGCCGGCCCACCATGATGGCAGCCGTGCCGCGGCTTTACGAGAAGATCTACGCCCGGGTCGTCGAGCAGTCGTTGCGACATGGGGGTATCAAGCGCGCGATTTTCGAGTGGGCGCGCGCTACCGGTGACAAGTACCTCGACTACCGCCTGGCGAGGCGCAGCGTGCCCACCGGGCTCAGCATGGCGATGAAGGTGGCGGACCGGCTGGTGTTCCAGAAGATACGCGCGGTGGCCGGAGGGCGGCTCCGATACTTCGTGTCCGGTGGCGCGCCGCTCAACCCGGAGATCTGCCGGTTCTTCATCGCCGCAGGATTGCCGATTCTCGAGGGCTACGGCCTGACCGAAACCTCACCCGTGATCACGGTCAATACCTTCGCATTGCTCAAACCGGGTACCGTCGGACCGCCGATCCCGGGCGTGGAGGTGATGATTGCATCCGATGGTGAGATCCTCACCCGCGGTCCGCACATCATGAAGGGCTACTACAATCGACCGGACGCCACGGCCGAAGTGCTCGACGCCGATGGATGGTTCCACACCGGGGATATCGGTCTCATCGATGGTGACGGGTGTCTCAGGATCACCGACCGCAAGAAGGACCTGATCGTCACCGCCGGCGGCAAGAACATCGCCCCGCAGCCGATCGAGGCAATGCTGAAGACGAACCGGTTTTTCGTCAACGCGGTCATGCTGGGAGATCGCAAGGCTTTCCCCGTCATGCTACTGGTCCCGAATTTTGCCACACTGTCGGCGTGGCTCGATCAGCACGGACTCTCCGGTCTGCCGCCCGCTGATGCCGTGAAGCACCCCCAAGTCCTCGACAAGCTGGAACGCGAGGCGCGGTCGAGCCTCCGGGACCTCGCGCAGTTCGAGACCCCGAAGAAGTTCTTGATCCTGGCCGATGACTTCACCATCGAAAGCGGCGAGCTGACCCCGAAGATGTCGATCCGTCGAAAGGTGGTGCTGGAGCGCCACGCCGACGCCATCGCCGAACTCTACGCCTGAGGTTGGCCAGCACTCAGGAGTTGTGCACCACAACCCAGGCGTCACCAGCGCTCGCCAGTAGCGTGAACTCGCCACCCTCGGATCTCGGCCCGGTGCCGCAGGCGCGCAGTCCCGGCAGTACACTGCGTACGGCTCGCTCGACATCCCCCGCGTCGTCGCCCACCACCACCCCCCTCATGGCGTGCTGTTTGACCGGCCACGAACCGCTGCGGATCACACTCACCGCACTCGCCGATCGGACACCTTCAGGAGGATTCACGGCGACCACGTGAACGCCCGGGAGCAGCGTCGCGATGTCACCTGCGAGCGAACCAGCATTGCCGGCGGTCGCGACCCATCCGCCGGGACCGTCGAGCCCCAGCATCGCGATCGCCGCAGCGGCGTCAAACGGTGGCGTGCCCTGTGTTGCCGCCCCGCCGCCGAAATCAGGCGTGCCATCTTCCCACGAAACACCCCATCCGCACACCGGACAACCGAGGTGACCGCTGACCACGCGCCGACCATCCACGGCATGCGGCAGGAGCACCAGGAATGCCTCGCTGTGCGGCGCGGGGCATCGCAGGTGATCCGTCAGTTCGATGAACATGCGGCTACGGCCGGAACTCGACCCAGGTCATCGCGCCATCTCGCACCTCGACGTGCCGCTCGACGCGCTTTCCGCCGATCATCACCCACGCATTGTGCATTCCGACCGGAACATCCGACACTGCGAAGTGCTCACCCAGCACCGGGTGAGGGCGGTTGCGCGGCCCGTATGTTTCGGCAAACACGAACGGCGTCTCGCGGGGCCAGGGCTTGACGATGCCGTACACTCGGGCCTGCTCGACGGGGCGCCCCGCAGCGTCCAGAACGACACCCGCGATCACGCCCGTTCTGGGTAGCGGCGTGATCCACAGCTCAGGGTTTGTCGTGTACGCCGGATACCGGTTCAGTGAGTCGACAACGAGGCGGATGCTGTCGGTGGGGGCCGCGTGCACCTCGAGATGGAGGTGATCGTTGGTGGCGCGACCCGTGTGACCGACCTTGGCGATCACGTCGCCCTGGTGCACGACGTCGCCGACCGCGACCTGGAGCGCGCTGTTGTGGTAGTACACGGAGAAGACGTGCATCGGCGACGCACCGACCTGCAAGCGTCGTGGATGGGCGATGGCCACCGTGAGCGCACCCCGTTCGGCGGGCCCGGCGTACACTACGGTGCCGTCACCGATCGCATGGACAGGCGTGCCGTCTGGGTTGTTGAACTCGACGCCCTGGTGGGGCTGGAAAAAGCCGCCCATTGTCGACCCCCACCGGTACGTCTGATCGATGAACTCATTACCACCGGCGGCGATCGGACGCCCAAACCAGGGACGCCAGTCCTTGGCACTTCGCCGGACACCGGCAGCCACCTCCGACCTGGCATTCGACGGCGGCATTGCTGGCGCGGCAACGGTCGCCGAAGACAATGCGCAACGGCCGCCTGAGAAGCAGGCAGCAAGGTCGAGGACGTCGGTCCCACGAAGGTGCCGAGCTCGCCAGCCATCATGCCGGGTCAACTCAAGCAGGTATTCGTTCGCGAGTCCGATAACGGCGCGTTCAGCCGGGCCGCGTGCAGCGGGTCCTGTCCCGTCGATGATCGCCAACCAGTGCTCGCCGTTGTCGACGGTCACCTGCAAGCCATCGGCCGTGGCGATCGCGACGGTGTCGCCGTGAGTGATGATTCCGTCGGGGGCGACGTATTGCCATTCTGGACCGAGTTGAGTGATCGTCCAGTTCTTCCAGGTGCGACCACCGTCGGTTGAGCGACCCCAGCCGTTGCCGATGGTACCGATCCAGACCGTGCCGCGCGCGTCGAAGGCGATGGCGTGGACGAAATCCAGCGAGATCGACGTTCCCGACGTGTCGGCCACGATGCGGCGCCACGGCGCGTCGCCCCGCCGCACGAAAATTCCCCGGCCGTAGGTCCCCACCCAATGTTCCCCGGACGGGGACATCGCCTCGGCCAGCGCCGCCGTCGGAATGCCCGCGGAATCGGGGAGTACGACCACCGGACGTCCCAAGCGCACGGAGAGCGCGTCGGGCGAAGAAACCGTTCCGGCATTCGCCACGCACGCCGTCGCGAAGACGAGCGGAAGCATGCCAGAGACTCGGGACGTGCGCATCATGCGCGCCCCAATCGAATGAGTTCAACCTGCACATGTGGCGGCCGCGTCGCGGCGAACCAGATGGCGCCAGCGACGTCGTCGGGGGTCAGCATGTCGGCGCGATTTGGCAGATCTGGACGACGATCGGGATCGAGCGGATCCCAGACAGCGGTATCGGTGGGGCCGGGCGAGATCAACGTGCACCGAACGCCCGTTCCACGATATTCCTCCAAGAGGACATCGTGCAGGCCCCGAATGGCATACTTGCTGGCGGCATACGCGGCGTTGCCGGCGAAGCCGCGCCAGTCAGCGATACTCCCGACGATCACGTGCACGCCGCTGCCGCGCTCGCGCATTGACGGCAGAAAGTGGCGCGCGACGGCAATCGGAGCCTCCACATTGATCCCGATCTGTTCGCGTACCAGCGAATCGCTGGTGTCGCCAAGGGGTGCGAGCAGGAAAGCCCCGGCGTTGCTGACCACCACGTCGGGCACGCCCGCCTGATCGCTCACCTGCGCCAGCGCAGCCTGACGGCTCGCCGAGTCGGCCAAATCGGCGCGGATATCGAACGATCCCGGCAGTAGCGGCATGTCCGACCGCGCGATCCGCACCAGCCGCGCTCCCGCTTCCTGCATTTTTCGCGCGGTGGCGGCCCCGATACCGCGCGACGCACCGGTGACAAGCACGAGCTGCCCCTCCATCGACTCACTCACCGGTGTACTCCACAAAATTGCGTGGAGTCTCCCAAAGCCGGATACACACCAGCTTGCCGGTTGGGATCCTCGGTGCCAGCTGTTCCCAGATGTACACGGCGATGTTCTCAGCTGACGGAAGTCGGTCACGGAACCAGTCGACATCAAGATTGAGGTTGCGATGGTCAAGGTGCGCGTGAACATGCTCTTCGATCAGGGCGCGGAGGATGCCAACGTCAACCACGTAGCCGGTGTCCGGGGCGATCTCTCCCTCGACACACACCTCGAGTTCATAGTTGTGTCCGTGAAAATTGGGATTGTTGCACGGACCGAAAACCTCGCGATTCCAGGCATCGGAATGCGCGGAATTGTGGAGGCGATGAGCGGCGTTGAAGTGAGCACGACGGACGACGATGGCGCGGGGCATCGGCGGAATCCCGGAGGATGGAGAGACACAAACGGCGTCGCCTCGCGCAGGAGGCGGCGCCGGAGTGGCCGCACGATGAGGGGAGGAACTATCGAAGCCCGGGGAGACAGTCTCGGCGCCCTCTCCGTGTCGTCCGTCTTCCCCGTGGGGCCTGACGTTGGACATGGAATGTGGGCCCATCCTCGGACACGTTGGCTCGATAACGTGGATTCCCCACCATCGTCCGGCCTCGGCTATAATACGCCCCATGTTCAGCGCGGTCAATGGAACCGCGCACACCCTTCCCTTCGTCCGGCAGCCCCATGATCGAACTTGTCGTTGGTGTGGTCCTGCTGGCTGTCTGGGGAGTGCTCCAGTTTGTCGTCCAGCCCACCACACCGTTCATTCACGTGCTGCTCGCGGCAGGTGTCGTCCTGGTCGTCCGCGGGATCGCCCTGTCCAACCCGGGCGCGTCGACGCGGTAGGCTAACGCGCGGCTCGATCGTGCCGCAGATCGGGCCGCAACGCGACAGCATCCCGCAGGTAGACATGCGCCGGCGGAGCATCCCAGCGCTGCTCGATGTGGAGCAGGACACGCAGGCATCGCGGCAGTGATCCTGGCACCGCGATCTCGGCCGAACAGAGCAGCGGTACATCCTCCCAGCCTGCCCGCCGAGCCGACTCTGCGGGAAACGCGCTGGTGAGGTCGGGTGTCACGGTGAAGATCGCCGACACCAGGTCTCCCACCTCGAAATTGTTGCCGCGGCGGAGCG
>JBDSMU010000036.1:0-17337 GCA_039915685.1 Gemmatimonadales bacterium
CTGCCACTTGCCCTCGAGCTCGGCTTTACCGACAACGAGGTTCACGCGGTCTCGATCAAGACCAATCCCGATGGGAGTTACCTCGGGTTTGACACCCACTCGCCGCTGGTAACGCAACTCGGCAAGCTCGACGTGGTGGCCTCGCTGGGATTGCCCAATCCCTCGCTGATGGTTGGCGACGGTGCCACCGATGCCGCGGCGCGCCCATCGGTCGACGCGTTCGCGGCGTTCACCGGATTCGTCCGCCGCGACGCAGTGGTCGGCGTGGCTGATCACGTCGTGGCGAGTTTCGATGAACTCGAGTCGTTGGTGATCGGGTGACCGAAACCCACTTCGGCCGCTTCTTTCTGCCAGGCCCCACGGAAGTACGGGCCGCCGTGCTGCAGGCGATGCTGCAGCCGATGATGCCGCATCGCGGCGCCGCGTTCGAGGCGCTGTACGCACGCCTGCAGGTTGGCCTGAAGGCCGTTTTCCGAACCACGCAACCGGTGTTCATCAGCACCTCATCGGCAACCGGGATGATGGAAGCCGCTGTGCGCTGCACCGCCCCCGGAACGATTGTCGCGATGGTCAATGGTGCGTTCTCAGCCCGCTTCGCCCATATCGTTGAATCCTGTGGCCGCGAGGTTGACGTGCTCAAGGCCCCGCTTGGCGAAAGCGTGTCGATCGATGCGGTGCGTGATCGACTGCAGCAGGGCGGGGTGGTCGCGGTGCTCGTGGTGCACTCCGAGACTTCAACCGGAGTACGCACCGACGTTCGCGCAGTCTCCGACCTCGCACACGAACATGGCGCGATGTGCCTCATCGACAGCGTCACCGGTGTTGGTGGCATTCCGGTAGAGTTTGATGACTGGGGCCTCGACTTCGTCCTGACGGGCTCGCAGAAGGCGCTGGCGTTGCCGCCCGGATTGGCCTTCGCCGCTGCATCGCCGGACTTCATGGACCAGGCGCGCGCGTCGGTCGGCCGAGGGGTGTACTTCGACCTGGTCGAGTTCGCCGAGTTCCATCTCAAGAATCAGACGCCGAGCACGCCGGCGCTCTCGCTCCTCTACGCCCTCGATTGCCAGCTCGAGGCCATCATGGCCGAGGGGATGGAAGCGAGGTGGGCCCGTCACCAGCAGATGGCCGACCGTACCCATGCCTGGGCCGATGAGCTGGGTGCCAAGTTGGGCCAGCCCATCGGCATCCTCGCCCCGGCCCGCAGCCGCGCCCAGACCGTCTCGGCGATCACCCTCCCCGAAGGGGTCACCGGCCCGGACGTGGTCCGACGGGTGGCCGAAACCGGATACACGATCGGGGCGGGGTACGGCGCCCTCAAGGACACTACGATCCGGATCGGGCATATGGGAGACCATAGCCTGTCCGGCTTGGAGGGGTGTCTGGACGCCGTCAAGGTTGAAGGGTTGAGAGGTTGAAGGGTTGAGAGGTTGAGAGGTTGAGAGGTTTAAAGGTTTAATGGTTGAAAGGTTGAAAGGTTGAAAGGTGGAAAGGTGGACATAGGCCCGGCACCTTCAACCCTTCAACCCCTCAACCCCTCAACCTCTCAACCTCTCAACCCCTCAACCTCTCAACCTCTCAACCTCTCAACCTCTCAACCTCTCAACCTCTCAACCTCTCAACCTCTCAACCTTGACCTTCCCCCCACCCATCCCATATCTTTGTGGGCTAACTAGTAACTTAAGCGTAAGCGCAGCATCGACCCAGGCAGGAACTACGTGATCGAGAAGCAGCCCCTCATTGAGAAGCACCGCCTCCACGGCGAGGATACCGGTTCGGCGCAGGTTCAGGTCGCCCTGTTGACCGCGCGGATCAATTACCTCACCGACCATTTTCGGGCCCACAAGAAGGACCACCACAGTCGTCAAGGGCTCCTCAAGATGGTCGGCACCCGCCGGCGTCTGCTCAACTACATGAAGAGTCGCGATCTTGGCGGCTACCGGGCATTGGTCGCCGAACTCGGCCTGCGGAATTGATCTGGTCGTGAAGCTGCAGGGCGTCCCACGCGAGCACTGTGGGACGCCTTTTCGTATTCGTGTGCTCCTCGTGCAATGAAGGTTTAACCGTGCATCGTATCGAAACTCAGTTCGCCGGCCGTCCGCTCATCATGGAGACGGGCCGCCTTGCCAAGCAGGCCGCCGGATCCGTCTTCGTCCAGTATGGCGAAACGGCCCTCCTCGTCGCCGTGACGGTCTCGAACAACATCTCATCGCTCCCGTTCTTTCCGCTCACGGTCGAATACCGTGAAAAGCAATATGCAGCGGGCAAGATTCCGGGTGGCTTCCTCAAGCGTGAGGGACGTCCCACCGACGACGAGATCCTGGCATGCCGCGTGATCGATCGGTCGATCCGCCCGCTCTTTCCCGAGGGCTTCAAGAATGAAGTCCAGGTCTTCGTGACGGTGCTTTCCACCGACCAGGAAAACGACGCCAGCGTCGTCGCCCTCGGTGGTGTGTCAGCGGCGCTCTCGATTTCCAAGATGCCGTGGAACGGACCGATCGCCGCCGTGCGTGTCGGCCGCGTCGATGGACAGTGGGTGCTCAACCCGACCTTCCAGCAGCTCGACTTCTCGACCCTCGACCTCACGGTTGCCGGTTCGATGGATTCGATCCAGATGGTCGAGGGTGGCGCGCTCGAGATCTCGGAGGCCGAGGTCATCGAGGCGCTCAAGGTCGCCCAGATCGGCATCCGCGAGCAGATCAAGCTCCAGCAGGAAATGATCGCCAAGGAACAGAAGCCCACGATGGAGTGGACCCCTGCGCCGAAGGACGAGAAGCTGATCAAGAAGGTTGGCGCGCTCGCCGAGAAGTCGCTGGCCAAGGCGATGAATGCCAAGGACAAGGCCGGCCGTGCGGCCGCGATCTCCGCCCTGCGCCGCGAGGTGCAGGAGAAGATCGCCGAAGACTTCCCCGATCGCTCCAAGGAAGTGGCCAACGCGCTCGAGGACGTCGAGTACACGGTCATGCGCGAGCAGATCCTCTCGAAGGGCGAGCGGGTCGATGGGCGCGCCGGTAGCGACATTCGTCCGATCTCAGTCGACGTCGGCGTGCTGCCGCGCCCGCACGGTTCGGCGGTGTTCACCCGTGGCCAGACGCAGGCGCTGGCCGTGGTCACGCTCGGTACCGCCGACGACGAGCAGCGGCTCGACGGCATCAATTCTGCCGGCCAGCACACCAAGTCGTTCATGCTCCACTACAACTTCCCGCCGTACTGCACCGGCGAAGTCAAGCCGATGCGTGGCACGTCGCGTCGAGAGATCGGACACGGTGCGCTGGCCGAGCGGGCGCTGCATCACCTCCTGCCCGACGTGGCCGACTTTCCGTACACGATTCGTATCGTGTCGGAAGTGCTTGAGTCGAACGGTTCATCGTCGATGGCGACGGTGTGCGGCGGCTCGCTCGCCCTGATGGATGCCGGTGTGCCGATGAAGGCCGCCTGTGCCGGCGTGGCAATGGGCATGATCAAGGACGGAGATCGGGTCGCCATCCTCACCGACATTCTCGGCACCGAGGACGCCCTCGGCGACATGGACTTCAAGGTTGCCGGTACCGCTGCCGGCATCACCTCGATCCAGATGGACATCAAGATCGACGGCATGTCACTCGACCTGATGAAGGATGCGCTCGAGCAGGCCCGTATTGGCCGGCTGCACATCCTGGGCGAGATGGCCAAGGTGCTCGCCGAACCGCGTGCCGAGATGTCGCAGTGGGCGCCGCGGATCTTCACGATCCAGATCAAGCCGGACAAGATCGGCGACGTCATCGGCCCCAAGGGCAAGACGATCCGCGGCATCCAGGACGCCTCGGGCGCCAAGGTCAACATCGACGACACCGGCCTGATCACGATCGCGGCCGTTGGTGCCGAGGCCGGCGAGAAGGCACGCGAGATGGTCATGGGAATCGTCGCGGAGCCGATCGTCGGGACCATTTACACTGGTCCGATCAAGAGCATCACCGCGTTCGGCGCGTTCATCGAGATCATGCCGGGCGTCGAGGGGCTGCTCCACATTTCCGAGATCGATCACAAGCGGGTCGAGAAGACCGAGGATGTCCTCAAGAAGGGTGAGACCGTCACGGTCAAGCTCCTCGAGGTGGACGAGCGTGGCCGCATGCGGCTGTCGCGGAAGGCACTCCTCCCGAAGGAATGAACACGACGTCGGTGCGTACCGTCCAGCTCGACGACGCCCTCTTTCGTACCGACTGCCCGAATGGGCTCGTGGTCGTCACCGAACACCTCGCAGGTGTTCGGTCGGCGGCCGCGGGCATCTGGGTTCGCACCGCCAGCGGCCACGAGTCGCGCGCCCTCATGGGCGTGTCCCACCTCCTCGAACACATGGTCTTCAAGGGTACGGAGCGTCGTACCGCGCGCGAGATTGCCGTCTCCCTCGAGGCACGCGGCGGGTCGCTCGATGCGTTCACGTCACGAGACTACACTTCGTATCAGGCGCACGTGCTCGACGCCGACCTCCCGCTCGCCCTCGACGTGCTGAGCGATCTGGTTCGCGCGCCGCTCCTGCGCGAGGCAGACCTCGTCCTTGAGCGCAATGTCGTCCTCGAGGAGATCAGTGGCGTGCAGGACACGCCCGACGACCTGGTATTCGATCTCTTTAGCGAGACCCTGTATCCCGAGCATTCGTATGGCTTCCCGATACTGGGCACCGCCGAGACCGTGGCGGCGCTGGGGTCCGATGACCTGCGCGAAGTGCACCGGAGCGGATACTATCCGGGGAACTGCGTGATCGCGGTGGCGGGGCATGTGAGCCACGATGCGGTGATCACCTTGCTCGAGTCGCTCGGCTGGCTCGACGGCGAGCCGCGTGCGCCGACGAATGTGGTTGGCGCTGCCACCGCTGTGCGAGGCGTCACCCGCGTCGAACAACGCGCCTCCCAGCAGGTCCATGCCGTGATGGGGGCCGACACGGTGGACGCGACCGACCCCCGCCGTTGGGGCCTCGCTGTGATCACCACGGTGCTCGGTGGGGGGATGTCGAGCCGGCTCTTCCAGCGGATTCGTGAGGAACTTGGCCTTTGCTACGCCGTCTCGGCGTTCCACAGCACGTATCGCGCGGGCGGCGTGTTCGGCGTATATGTCGGTACCCAGCCCGCCACAGCCGATCAGGCCGTTGCCGCGATCCACGAGGAGCTCCGCACCATGGCGGCGCACGGTCTCACGGCCGAGGATCTCAACGATGGTCGCGGTCAGCTCAAGGGGCAACTAATGCTTGGCCTCGAGAGCACCGTGGGGCGGATGAACCGTCTCGCCGGGCACGTACTGAACGATGAGAACTACCGCAGCCTCGACGATGTGATCCGTCTGGTCGATGCCGTCAGCCTGGATGATGCCGCGCAGATTGCGGCCGAGTTCCTACCCCCGGAGCGCATGACGATGGTGCGCCTCGGTCCGTCGCGATGACCCCAACGGCGCGCTGATCGGCGCGCAAGCGAGACTCTGATGCAGATCGGCGTGCCGAAGGAAATCAAGACGAACGAGAACCGCGTCGGTCTCGCGCCCGCAGGCGCCGAGGCCCTCACGGCGAACGGACACCGGGTGTTCGTGGAGACCGGTGCTGGCGAGGGGAGCGGATTCTCCGACGCCGACTACGTCGCGGCGGGCGCGACGATATTGCCCACCGCCGATGAGGTGTGGGGCAAGGCCGAGATGATCATCAAGGTCAAGGAGCCGATCAAGGTCGAGTGGCCCCGGATGCAGAAGGGGCAGGTGATGTACACCTACTTTCACTTTGCCGCCGACGAGCCGCTGACGCGCGCCGTGATGGCGTCGGGCGCCGTCGCGATCGCCTACGAAACCGTGCAACTCCCCGGCGGGCAGCTCCCGTTGCTCACGCCGATGTCGGAGGTCGCCGGCCGCCTCGCAGTGCAGGAAGGCGCCAAGTACAGCGAGAAACTCTTCGGTGGACGCGGGGTTCTCCTCGGCGGCGTGCCGGGTGTGGCACCGGGCAAGGTGGTGATCATCGGTGGCGGCGTCGTCGGTATCAACTCTGCGAAGATGGCTGCGGGTATGGGCGCGAACGTCGTCATCCTCGATACCTCGCTCGACCGGCTCCGCTACCTCGACGACGTCCTCCCGAAAAACGTCGACACCGTCTTCTCGAACCGGCACAACATCCTCGATGCGGTGAAGGACGCCGACGTCATCATCGGCGCCGTGCTGATCCCCGGCAAGAAGGCGCCGCACCTGATCACGAAGGAAGACCTCAAGTCGATCCCGAACGGCTGCGTGATTGTTGACGTCGCCGTCGACCAGGGCGGTTGTGTCGAGACGATCAAGCCGACGACGCACGAGAATCCGACCTACTTCGTCGAGGGCGTGTTGCACTACGCCGTGGCGAACATGCCGGGGGCTGTGCCGCGCACTTCCACGCTGGCGCTCACCAACGCGACGCTGCCGTACGCGATTCGGCTCGCCAACAAGGGATGGCAGCAGGCCTGCCGCGACGACGGGGCGCTCAAGCTCGGCCTCAATGTGGTGGACGGCAAGGTGGTGTACGGAGGAGTCGCCGAGGCATTCGGAATGGAATGCACCGACGTCGATTCGGTGCTTTGATGCCGTGATACGCATCACGCCCCCACAGGTGCCGCACTTGTGCGGCACCCGCCCTTGTGCGGCACCCGCCCTTGTGCGGCACCCGCCCTTGGGCGGAATGGGGATGTCGGGATGCGCGTTTTCGACGTGACCGCGATCGTCACGCGGCTCGGTCAACGGGTCCACCAACCGTCGGCTCGGAAGCCCGCCCATTCGGCGCCCGTATGGTCCGAGCCTCCTCTGGCGGACCCGTCGCGCCTCGCCGCTTGCCGATCGTATCTACGGGTTACGGCTCCCTGCGACACAGCCAACGACCAACAAACAAGGACCCATGCCAACCGACCCCACGCAGATCCTCATAAGACGCCTCCCGCACGGCGAAGGGCTTCCGCTTCCGGCACGCGCAACTGTGGGTGCCGCCGCGATGGACGTGGTCGCGGCCGTCGATGTTGTGATCGCCCCGATGGGTCGCGAGCTGGTGCCGACTGGCTTCGCGGTCGCAGTCCCCGAGGGCTTCGAGATGCAACTCAGGCCCCGTTCGGGGCTTGCATTCCGATACGGCGTCACGCTTCCCAACTCTCCGGCCACGATCGATAGCGACTACCGCGGTGAGCTCCAGGTGGTCGTGATGAATCTTGGCACGCACGAATTCGTCGTGAAGCGCGGCGACCGGATCGCCCAGATGCTGATTCAGCGGGTCGAACCGATCGAGTTTTGCGAGGTGAGTGTACTGCCCGACAGTGTCCGCGGTACCGGCGGGTTCGGATCGACGGGTACTTAGCAGCCTCACCATTTTCAACGTCACACCACGCGGAGTTTCAATGCGCGTCCCCACGATTGCCGTTGTCGCAACCATCCTCGCGGCCTGTTCGCCGTTACAGACCAAGCCATCCCAAACGCCGGATCCCAAGCCGGCGCTGAATTCGCAGTTCGGCGAGGGCTCGTCGTCGGTCGAGCGTGGCATCCGTCGCGACATCCCGATGACCAACACGATCCGCCGCGCGCACGCGGCCGGCACGCGCGACTCCTCGGGGCGTCCGGGCGCGAACTATTGGCAACTCCGTACCGACTACTCGATTGCCGTGACCATCGATCCCAAGACCCAGCGAATCAGCGGCAGCGAGAAGATCATCCTCCATAACCGCAGCGGCGATTCGCTCCGCACGGTCGTGCTCCGGCTCGATCCAAACATCTTCCGCGGCACCAACCCGCGCGGCTTCTCGGTACCCGCCGAGAACACCGAGGGAATGGTGATCACCAAGCTGTCGGTCAACGGACAAGCCGTCGACCTCGCCGCAGGGCAGCCGCAGCGCGGCGCCGCAGCGGCCACCGGGCCGCGCATCAACGGGCTGACTTCCACGGTTGCCACAATCCTGTTGCCGGCCGCGATTGCCGCGCACGGCGACGCCACACTGGACATCGAATGGAACCACAAGCTCCCCGGCGGAGCGGGCGGACAGGGCCACCGGATGACGCAGCGCTGGGCCGACTCGCTCTTCCAGCCGACGCAGTGGTATCCGCGCGTGGCGAAGTACGACGACCTCCGCGGCTGGGATAGCGAGGTCTACCTCGGGCCGTCGGAGTTCTACAACAACTTCGGCACGTTCGATGTCGCGATCACGATGCCAGCCGGCTGGATCGTCAGCGGAACAGGCGTGCTGCAGAACCCCGAGCAGGTGCTTACTGCAACCGCCCGCGAGCGACTGTCCCATGTGCTGGAATCCGATGCCGAGCTGACCATTGTTGGACCCGACGAAGTCGGACCGGGACGCTCGACTGCCGCCGGCTCCCGGCTCACCTGGCGGTTCCACGCCGACACCGTCAACGATTTCGCGTGGGCCACCGCGCCGAACTTCGTCTGGAAGGCGACGCGGGCAACCATCCCCGGCGCGGGTGCGGTACCTGTCCACATGGTCTATCTCCCCGGCAACGCGGCACGATTTGCCCGCGCCGGCCAGATCTCGCGCCACGCGCTCGAGTTCTACTCGAAGCTCTGGTTCCCGTACTCCTTCCCACAGCTGACCCTGCAGGATGGACCGAGCGCCGGCATGGAATACCCGATGGTGATCAACTCGAACCAGGGCGCCGCCGACCACGAGACCGGTCACCAGTGGTGGCCAATGACCGTGGGCAACAACGAGACGCAGTACGGCTGGATGGATGAGGGATTCAACCAGTACATGAACATCCTCTCCGACGCCGACGCGGGCGGTCGCACCGCGACCTACAACGGACTTGGCCAGAGCTACGGCAACATCAGTGGCGACGAGCGCGAGCCGCCAATGATGTGGAGCGCCAACTACGGCGGGCCGATGTACGGCTTCCAGACATATCAGAAGACTCCACTGATGCTCTCGATGCTCGGCGGCATCGTCGGCGACTCAGCCGTGCAGCGCGCGATCAGCGAGTGGGGAACCACGTGGCGCTTCAAGCATCCGTCGCCTTGGGACTTCATGTTTTTCATGAATCGCGCACTCGGCCGCGACTTGGGCTGGTTCTGGAACGCGTGGCTGTTCAACACCGATGCGGTCGACCAATCGATCGAAGGGGCCACGACGGGCACCGACGGCCGCACCCGCGTGGTAGTCCGGCAGGCAGGCCAGATGCCCTCACCGGTGGTGCTCCTGGTCCAGTTCCCCTCGGAAGGCCCGCCCATCAAGGCGATGGCTGGCGCCGAGATGGTCAGCAGCACCAGCATGCGGGTGACGCTGCCGGTTGAGGTCTGGTTCGGTGGGTCGCGCACGACCGTGGTAACGCTCGACTTCGGGCCCCGCAAGATTCAACGGATCATCCTCGATCCGGCCTGCCGCTTCCCGGACCGCAACCACATCGACAACGTCTGGCCGCGGCCCGAGGTCGTCGCCCCGGGGCGTCCGTACAGCTGTCAGTAGGGAGTCTCCCCCGGCTGGGTCGCGGTGCCCAGGCTCGCGGGCCGCGACCCGTTGCTTGGTCGGACTTACTCCGCGCGCCTCGCTTCCCTCGTCGCCTCCCGCCGCAGCGCGCCGCGAACCCGCTTGCCCTGTTCCTGGGCCTTACGGAAAACGCAATGGCGGCGAGGGACGCGGGGTCCGGCAGAGGAGGCTCGGATCATATGGGTGCCGAATGGGCGGGCTTCCGAGCCGACGGTTGCCGGAATTCCCGCGCCCGAGACCGCGTGATGGATGTAACCGCTCGTGGCCCCGGCCGACGCACTTAAACCACCAGCTGTGAGCGTCCGCTCACATGCGAGCACTTACTCACACGCCATAGTTTGCGACACGCGATGCTCCGAGCCAACTCGGCCCCCGACAACAGCTTGTGCTTGTCGCGACCGATACCTCCTCTTAGTATTGCGTATTGCTCAACCAGACTCTTCCGGCGGCGCATCCCTGTGAAATTCCCATCTTTCGGTTCCTTCCTCCCGGCCAACGAGATCGCTGTCGATCTCGGCACGGCGAACACACTCATATATGTGAAGGGCGAAGGCATCGTCCTGAATGAGCCGTCTGTCGTCGCGCTGGAAAAAGCCACCGGTCGCGTAAAAGGGATCGGTCTCGAAGCGAAACGGATGCTCGGGCGTACGCCCGAGGGAATTATCGCGGTGCGCCCGATGCGCGACGGCGTGATCGCCGATTTCGACGTGACCGAGAAGATGCTCCGCTACTTCCTGAAGACGATCATCGATAAGCACGTCTTTCGCGTGAAGCCGAAGGTGATCGTTGCCGTCCCGTCAGGCATCACCGAAGTGGAACGTCGTGCTGTGCGCGACTCTGCCGAAACGGCTGGTGCCAAGCAGGTGCTGATGGTGGCCGAACCGATGGCCGCGGCGATCGGTGTCGGGCTGCCGGTTGAGACACCAACCGGCAACATGGTAATTGACATCGGCGGAGGCACCACCGAGATCGCCGTCATCGCACTCAGCGGTATCGTCTCCGATACGTCGATCCGGATCGGTGGCGACGAACTCGACCAGGCGATCGTGCTGTTCATGCGCAAGAATTACAACTTGCTTGTCGGCGAACCCACCGCGGAACTGATCAAGATCAAGGTCGGCTCGGCATACCCGATTGGCGAAGAGCGCGAAATGGAAGTGAAGGGGCGCGATCTCGTCTCGGGTATTCCAAAGACGGTGCGAGTGCACTCGACCGAAATCCGTGAGGCCATTCAGGAACCGATCCAACAGATCGTCGATGCGGTGCGTCGCGCGCTCGAGATCACGCCGCCCGAACTCGCGTCGGACATCGTCGACCGCGGTATCGTGATGACCGGTGGTGGCGCGCTGATCCGTGGCCTCGACCACCTCCTCTCGCAGGAGACTGGCCTCCCCATTCACGTTGATGACGATCCCCTCACCTGCGTGGTGCGCGGGACTGGCCGGATCCTGGACGATTTCGAGAAGTACCGCGGCGTGCTCGTCACCTGAATCTGACTCTCCCTACCTGATGGACTGACCATGCGCGACCTGGCAGGGCGCGAGGACACCCGCGGCAACCTGCTGATTCTGGTGGGGTGCCTCGCCGTCGCGCTTGCGGGCCGCGCGATGCCCGAAACCTGGGCGCAGGGCCTCGCAGCCGGAATCCGGCGCACTGCTCTCCGTCCCGTGGTGCTCCTCGCCGAGAAAGGCGCGGCGAACAACGCATCGCGATTCGCGATCGAGGGGATCCAGCGCCAGCGCGATTCACTCGCGCTCCTGGTGCAGGCCGGCGCTGTCACCAGACGCGAGAATGAGAACCTGCGCGAGCTGATTCAGCTCCGTCACCGCCTTACCCAGCCGTACATCGCCGCTGAAGTCTTGCACCGCAGTGTCCCCACTGACTCCCGCACGCTGCTGATCGGGGCGGGGGCGATGGACGGCGTGCGCACGTTCGACCCGGTCGTCAGCCCCGAAGGACTCCTCGGGTACGTCTGGTACGTCGGGCCACGTGCTTCGACCGTCATGACCTGGTCCCACCCCGAGTTCCGCGCATCGGCGGTGACCGCCGACGGTCGGGTGCTCGGCATGGTCCTCGCCGGGATCGCCCCCGAAGGCCGACGGGTGACGCTGGAACTGACTGGCGTCGCGCTCCGCGATTCACTGCCGATCGGGACGGAGGTGTTCACCGCCGGACTCGGTGGTGTGTATCCTCGCGGCGTGCCAATTGGCCGAGTGATGTCCATCGGCAACGACCCACTCGGCTACGAACGCGTCTACCGGATTGCCCCGTTCGCCAACCCTGGCGCGTCGAGTCACGTGCTCGTCCTCACCGAGCCGCGCGATTCCTCGTATCTCGCCCTTCCCGTCGAACCCGATTCCATCGCACTCCCCACCAGCACGGTACGCCCATGATGGGGACCCGTTTCAGTGATCGAGGCCGCCGCAATCGGAGCACCGACCGGGCGCGTGGTTGGATCGTTGTCCTGGTGCTCGTCGTGCTCGAGTTCTATGTCCGGCCGTCGTTCGCCGTCGGTCGCGGCCTCCCCGATTTCCTCCTTCTCGCGCTGCTGATCGTCTCGATGCGGTCGCGCCCGAGCACCGCAGCGGTTGCCGGGCTCGTCGTCGGCTTCATCGTCGATGTCCTCACCCCGGCAAGCTTCGGCGCGGGGATGATCGCGCACGTGCTGGTGGGATGGGCAGTCGCGTCGGGTCGCGCGGTGTTCTTCGCCGACAACCTTCTCGTCAATGCCGGATTCTTCTTCCTCGGCACCTGGATCCGCAACGTTCTGCTGGTGGCCGTGAGTGGCGCATCGATGGCGGAACTCGCGGTCGAGGCCACACTCTGGGCGCCCATCCAGGGGCTGAGCACCACGCTCGCCGGCCTGATTCTCGTGGTCCTCTTCCGTGACTGGCTCGTGGTGCGCGTGCTCAAGTGACCAGCTTCAGCTCGTGGGAAGTGGGCCGTCGGGCCAGCGCGGCCACCGCCGTCATCGTCCTCGTCTTCGCCGGTCTCTCTGCGGCGTTCTTCCGGGCGCAGATCGTCGATCATGAACGCTTCGAGCTGGAGTCGTCGAACAATCGCCTTCGCCCGCTGCCGCTCCCAGCACCGCGCGGTGACATTCTCGACCGCACCGGACTCGCGATCGCCGAAAACGTGCCGGGCTACGCCATCAAATTGCTGACGCAGCGTGAGGATTCGCTGCGAGCCATGGTGCAACGACTCGCCGAGTTCCTGCCGGAGATGGAGATCGATACGGCAGCGGTGGTGCGTCGCTGGCAGATGGCCAAGCACGAACCGGTGCTGGTTTTTGACTCCAGCGATCCGCGAGTGGTGTTCAAGATCGAGGAACACCGCGCCGCGTTGCCCGGCGTCGTCGTGCAGCAGGCACCGCGCCGCAACTATTCACTTGGTGCGGGCGTCGGACATCTCGTCGGATACGTACAGGAAGTCAGCCGCACCGACCTCGACTCGAATCGGTATCCGGGTGCCGTATCGGGCGACCTCGTCGGAAAGCTCGGCATCGAGCTCGAATACGATTCGCTGTTGCGCGGTCGGCCGGGTATCCGGTACGTCGAGGTCAATTCGCGGGGTCGCGCGATTCGCGAGCAGACCGTGAGCAACGCGGTGCGGCCGATCGCCGGTCGCACCCTCGCCACCACGATCGACCTGCCGCTGCAGCGATTCGTCGATTCAATGTGGCGTCACGATCTTCCCGACATGCGCGGCGCGCTGGTGGCGATGACGCCGCAGGGTGCGATCCTCGCGTATTACTCGTACCCGGCCTACGACCCGAACGTCTTCATCGAGACATACCGCGAGAATCGCGCAAACCCTGACATCCCGCTGTACAATCGGGTGATCCAGGGTCGGTACCCACCGGCATCGCCATTCAAGCTCGCCACCGCCGCGATGGGGCTTCGCCGCAAGCTGGTGACGATGAACACCCGGATGCCGCAGCCATGCACCGGCGGGTTGCAGTTCGGCAGCCGTTACTATCGTTGCTGGAAGGCAGGCGGACACGGTTCGCTCACGTTGACCCAGGCGATCGCATCCTCGTGCGATGTCTACTTCTACCAGCTCGGCCTACGGCTCGGCGAACAGGCGATCTTCGAGGACGGTGTACGATTCGGCATGGCCGATCGCAGCGGCATTGACCTCCGGCCCGAGACGCGGCCGGCCTTTCCGCGCAACCTCGAGTCGTACGTCAACTCCCGTGGCGCATCGCGCTGGGCACGAGGCGAAGTGCTCAACCTTGCGATCGGACAAGGAGAGAACGCGCAAACGCTGATCAACATGACATCGTTCTACGCCGCGCTAGCGGGCGATGGCATCAAGCGCGCGCCATTCATCGTGCAGGGCGCACAAGGAAAGGAAACCCACAACCTCGACCTCACCGGCGAGGAACTGCAGGGGTTGCGCGACGCGATGGCGGCGGTGGTGCAGGGCGGCACCGCCGCCGCATCAGGTGGCCGCGAGTTCAACGTCGCCGGCAAGACCGGCACCGGCCAGATGACAAGCCAGAAGGACATTGCATGGTTCCTGTCGTTCGCACCGGTCGAGAACCCGAAGATCGTCGTTGGGATCGTGGTCGAAGAAGGACTACATGGCTCCTCGATCGCCAAGTACGCGGTGCGCACCATCGGGCGTTTCCTGATCGGACCCGACACACTGGCACTCCGCCGCGCCGACGCAATTCTCGCGGATGAACCGCTACCCGGCCAAGTGGGTGGCGTCGATAGCGCTCCACCGACAACGCTACCCCCTGCGCCCCGGCCCGATTCCACACCGAAGCGGCCACGATGAGCAGTCGCCACGCGCGCGCGCTCCTCGTAGTCGTCACCATGCTGGCGCTCTTTGGGCTCGGTGTCCTCTACTCCGCCGGCCAGACCGACGCGCCGACGAATGCGACAGGCAAGTGGCTCGGTCAGATCCTGTGGCTTGGCATCGGCGTGGTGTCGGCTGCGCTCGCATATCGTACCTCGTTCCGAATCCTCGAATGGGGCGCACCGTGGCTCTACGGCATCACGATTTTCCTGCTTTTGCTCACGGTCGTCGGACTCGGCGGCGCTGTCGGCACTGCCGCCAGCACCACAAGCTGGCTGCAGATCGGCGGCGTCCGACTCGGCCAGCCCGTGGAGTTCGCAAAGGTGGCCACCATCCTGATGCTCGCGCGATGGTTCGCCGCGCGCCGTGAACCACCCCGCACCCTCACTGGCTTGTTCCCACCGATCGTGATCGCCGTGGTGCCGATGTTGATCGTCCTGAAGCAGCCCGACCTCGGCAGCGCGATGGTCTTCGCCGGGATTCTCATCGCCGCGCTCTTCTGGGCCGGCGTCGGCGTGCCGCTGCTGGTGCTGCTGTTGTCGCCAATCATCTCGCTACTGCTGGCCTGGAACACCGCACTGTGGAGCGCCTGGATGGTGGTGCTCTTCATTCTGCTCGTGATCTGGAGGCCGTTCATCCTCGAAGCCATCGGGGTGTACGTCGCGAACTCGGTGGCGGGCGTGCTGCTGATGGTGGTGTGGACGAAAATGGAGGGCTACCAAAAGAACCGGATTTTGTCGTTCCTCAACCCCGAAGAGTTTCGGAAAGGCCCCGCCTACCAAGCGATCCAATCCAAGGTCGCGATCGGCTCCGGCGGCTGGTTCGGCACCGGTTTCACCGAGGGCCCCCAGAAGCGCTCAGGGTTCATCCCCGAGCACTGGACGGACTTCGTTTTCGCGGTGGTCGGCGAGGAACTCGGGTTCGTCGGGGTGATGATTGCGCTCGGATTGCTGTTGGCGATGCTGCTGGTGCTGATCAGAATCGCGCGCCGGGCCAGCGATCCCTTCACCTCGCTGGTGGTGTTCGGGATCGTCGGATTGATCTTCACGCACATCTTCGAGAACGTCGGAATGACCGTTTCGTTGATGCCAATCACCGGGATTCCACTGCCGTTCTTTTCCTACGGTGGGTCGTTTCTGGTGGCGTTGGCTGTCTGCCTCGGTATCGGGCTCCGGGCCGCGGGGGAGTCGCGGGCCTCGGGCTATGTTGATTTCTGACAACGACTTACAACTTGGTCCCTTGCGCCGTGCCGCCTCGCACCGCACCTTCCAGTATCTCTTGGGCCCCCCCGGCTCAGGGCTAACAGAGGTCGTATGCCCGTTATGGCGTGGTTCAAAAAAGAGCGCAAGCCGAGAACGGCCCCCCGGGAACGACATGAAATTCCGGCGGACGCATGGGAGAAATGTGAGGAGTGTGGGCACGTTGACATCCGCGAGAAATTTGAGCGGGCGTTCAACGTCTGCCCTGAGTGCGGCACTCACAAGCGCTTTACCGCCGAGGAATACATCGAGCTACTGACCGACGAAGGGTCATGGCGAGAGCTCAACGGCGACCTCCAGTCGGCTGACCCGCTTGGTTTCGAGCACTACGCCGACCGCCTCGTGGCGGCCCGCAAGAAGGCCGGCGGTTCCGACGCGATCTTCACCGGCGTCGCACGACTCGAACGGCTACCGGTGCACCTCGGCGTGATGAACTTCCGCTTCATGGGTGGCTCAATGGGGTCCGTGGTCGGCGAGAAGATCGCCCGCCTCGCCCGTCGCAGCGCCGATAAAAAGATCCCTCTGATCATCGTATCGACGTCGGGTGGTGCTCGGATGCAGGAAGGTGCGCTTTCCCTGATGCAGATGGCAAAGACCTCCGCCGCCATTGCCCTCCTCCGCCCGCTCGGCATCCCCTACATCTCGATCCTGACCGACCCAACGACCGGCGGTGTGTCCGCATCGTTTGCGATGCAGGGCGACGTGATCCTCGCCGAGCCGGGCGCGGTCATCGGCTTCGCAGGACCGCGAGTGATCAAGCAGACGATCGGGCAGGATCTCCCCGAGGGATTCCAGACGGCCGAGTTCCTGCTCGAAAAGGGACAGATCGATGACGTCGTCCCGCGGGCATCGCTGCGTGAGACGACTGCGCGGCTGATTCGGCACATGCAGGGACGGCGGACACCGACGAGCACCGTGGCGGCGTAGCCCCCCCCAGGTGCCGCACTCGTGCGGCACCCGCACTCGTGCGGCACCCGCACTCGTTCGGCACCCGCACTCGTTCGGCACCCGCACTTGTGCGGCACCCGCCCTTGTGCGGCACCCGCCCTTGTGCGGAACGGGGATGCCGGGACGCCCGGCTCCGGCGACCCACATCCGTCACGCGGCTCGGTCGCGGGATTCGTCACCCGTCGGCTCGGAAGCCCGCCCATACGGCGCCCGTATGATCCGAGCCTCCTCTGACGAACCCCCCGCACCTCGCCGGCCCGCCGCTCTCCGCCGTTCTCCGTTCTCCGTTCTCCAGTCTCTATCTTGCCGCATGGATTACGATTCATCCCTCGCATATCTCTTTCCCCGCACCGCCCAGATGAAATTCGGGCTCGATACCACCCGCTCCTTGCTGGAAGCGGTGGGCAACCCGCATCATCAGTTCGAGTCGATCCACATCGGTGGCACCAACGGAAAGGGAAGTGTCGCGACGCTGATCGCCGCGGCCCTTGAGGAGCGAGGTGCGCGGGTCGGGCTGTACACCTCACCGCACCTGGTGTCGTTCCGCGAGCGGATCCGCGTGAACGGCGAGATGATCCCCGAGATGGCCGTGGCGAGCTGGACCACCGCGATGCAGCCCGCCATCGACGAACTCGGCGCGACCTTCTTTGAGGCGACCACGGCGATGGCGTTCGCGCACTTCGCCGCGATGAACGTCGATGTCGCGGTGGTAGAGGTGGGTCTGGGCGGGCGCCTCGACAGCACGAACGTGATCACACCACTGGTGGCGGTGGTGACCCACGTGGCACTCGATCATCAGAAATACCTCGGCGACAGCATCGAACAGATCGCGCGGGAAAAGGCCGGCATCGCGAAACCGGGCGTGCCGTTCG
>JBDSMU010000037.1:0-3320 GCA_039915685.1 Gemmatimonadales bacterium
GGCACCCCGACCTACATGGCACCCGAGCAGGGGATGGGCGAGAAGGTCGGGAACACCGCCGATATCTATGCACTCGGGTGCGTCCTCTACGAGATGCTGTCGGGCGAGCCGCCGTTCACCGGCAAGACCGCGTCGGGGATTTTCGCCAAGCACGTGATGGAACAGGTACCCAGCGTCCGGATTGTGCGCTCATCGGTGCCCGAAGACGTCGAAGCGTCGATCTACGCGGCGATGGGCAAGTCGCCCGCCGATCGTCCGCAAACCTGCGAAGCGTTCATCGAGATGCTCATCGGGGCGCCGATGGGGCACACCACGATGCGGATGGCGACGATGCGGCACACCACCGCGCGGCGCGTCCCGGGGATGGCAACGCAGGGCGTGCAGGTCGCACCGCGCCGTCGCTGGCCGATTGCAGCAGCGATCCTCGCGCTGCTGGTGATCGCCGGCGGCGCGGCGTGGAAGTACGTGCCCGGGCTCGGTGGGGCACGGGCAACCGCCGGTGCTGGTGGGCTCGACTCGCGCCAGATCGCGGTCCTCTATTTCGACGATCTCTCGCCCGATCGCTCAATGGCCTACCTCGCGGATGGCCTCACCGAGGCGCTGATCACCGAGCTCAGTCGGGTCGACGGCCTGCGCGTGGTCTCGGCCGGAGGTGTCACACCATTCCGCAGCACCACGGTTACGGCCGACAGCATCGCCAAGGCGCTGCGGGTCGGAACGGTGGTGCGCGGCTCGATCGAACCGGTGGGTGACAGGGTTCGCGTCACAGTCCGGCTCATCGACGGGAACAGCGGTGTCGACTTCGAGCGGCGGGCACTTGACCCGCAACCCAACGACCCGCTCGCGATCCGAGACTCGACCGCGGTTGCAGTGGCTGCCCTGATTCGCAAGCGGATAGGCGACGAGATCACTTTGCAGACCCAACGCGAGGGCACCACGGTCGTCGATGCGTGGTCGAGCTATCAGCGGGCGGAGCAGCATCGGCGCGCGGGGGAAGGCGCCAAGGAGAAGGGCGACAATGTTGCGATGGACGCCGAGTACGCCGTGGCTGACTCGCTCTTCGCCGCAACGGAGCAGCTCGACCCGAGGTGGTCAGCGCCGATCGTCGCTCGTGCGGGCCTGGCGTACGCACGGTCACGCACCGGGGGCATGGATCCTCTGGAGGCACGGGACTGGATCGCAACAGGTATCGACCACGCCAATCGCGCCGTCACCACCGCGCCGACCAATGGCGACGCGTTCGAGGTGCGCGGCAATCTGAAGTACTGGCGGTGGCTCCTCGGGCTGGAAACCGACGTGAAACGCCGCGACGAGCTGATCGCCGAGGCACAATCCGACCTTGAGGCTGCGACACGACTGCCGGGCAGTCATGCCGGCGCATACGCCTCGCTCTCCCACCTGTACAACAATGTCGACGGAAAAACTGCGTCCGACGTCAACATCGCCGCGCAGCGAGCGTATGAAACAGACATGTTTCTCGGCAACAACGACGTCATCCTCAACCGGCTGTTCCTGTCGTCGTACGACCTCGGCCAGTTCGCACAGGCCGACCAATGGTGCGCAGAACTGCGGCGCCGGTTTCCGGGGAACATGAACGCCCCCCGCTGCGAGTTGTTCCTGCACACGACGAAGGCCCGAAAGCCCGACATTGCCCGGGCGTGGCGGCTCGCCGACTCGGTCGACCAAATGGCCCCGCCGGCGCGGCGCGAGTTCCTGAAGCTCAACACGGCGATGCTGACGGCAGTCGTGATCGCGCGCGCAGGCCAGACGGATTCTGCGCGTGTGGTGATGCGCCGCTCGATCGGGGACGCATCGGTTGATCCGGCCAGGGACCTCGCGAATATGGCGGCGTTCGTTGCGGTCACGATGGGCGACACCGCCGAGGCCTTCAACCAGCTCAAGACATTCCTGGCAGCCAGCGACCGGATGCGACTGTCACTCGCACAGGACCCAGGTTGGTGGTTCCGACCGATCTCGAGACACCCCGAATGGCTTCGCCTCGTGGGAACTGGCCGCTAACCATTGTGGCGCCGGCGCTACAATCGGCGACTAGTTACAGGGAGGGCCTTGCGGGATTTGCGAAACAGCGGAGATTAATGATGCTGGGCGCGTTCGACCCGGCTCCACATCCCCCATCCTGTGAGCGCCCCATGTTCTCCCGTCGCCTGCTAATACCCTGCCTGCTTGCAGTATGGGCCGTCAGCGCCTGTTCGTCGGAACCCACCTCGCCTTCCCTCGCCGATCCGGCAGAGACCGTCGCCTCGGCGGTGACGTGTCAGGCTGATCCGGTCCAGATCGAGGCACTGATTCGGACTGTCTTTGCGACCGGACCCAACGCCAGCTCGGCGCTTGGCAAGTGGACCAACGTGATCAAGCAGATCGATCGCAAGAACAACCTTCCCCTCGCCCAGAGTAAAGTGCTCGAGCTTATCGACTTCATGCTCAAGAAGCGGGCACAGGGCCAAGTCATTATCGACGATCCGACGCTCACGAATTTGATCAATCAGCTGCTCTGTTATGTGGGACTGGGCGGCGTACAGAATGTCGATGACACCTGGATCGTCAACCCGACCGATGGGGTGGTGACATTTGTCACCGTCGACGGGCAGTCCGGCATCCAATTTCCCTCAAACGCCGTGGCCGCGCTTACGATCGTGACGGCGGTCAGGTCGAATGTGGGGGCGCTGGTGACGAACCTCGACAAGTATCCCTATGTATATGACTGGAGCCTCGCGCCGTCGGCGACGCTTCTCAACGGCGCGAAGGCAACGGTCGGGGTATGTCCCGACCCGGCGTCGTTTGCCGACGTGCCGCTCGGAGAGCGTCAGGCGGTGCTCGATCGGTTGGTGCTGGGCCACCAGCGTTCGGCTACCGCCTTCGAGGTTTTGCAGCGCGTGACGATTCCGCAGGCCATGACGCTCCGCTGCGGCGACATATCCGACGTCGCCGCCGCGAGCCGCGGTCTGCTCGGTGACCTTGCCGCACGAGTCGTCGACTGGATCCTTCCGCAGCCGGCGATGGCGTCGGCGTTCAGGATCGCCGGCGGTGGCGTGGGTGGCAGCACGAGCGAGTTCTCGCCGTTTGGCCCCGTCGATCCGGTGCTTCGTGGTGGGGGTGTGGGTGGCAGCACCAGTGAGTTCTCTCGTCTCGACGTGGCGTCGGTCTCGATTGTACCGGGGTCGTACACTGGCACGGTCGCGACGCGGCGCACCAGTGGAGATCTCCCCACCGTGACGGTAAAAACCCGGCGCGGGACGGCGATTCCCGGCGTTGGCGTGGCGTGGACCACCAATGCGCCGACCAACTACACCCCGCCGGGC
>JBDSMU010000079.1:0-9956 GCA_039915685.1 Gemmatimonadales bacterium
CGAAGTTGGCGAAGAACACGAGCATCATCACCGGCATCGCGTAGGCCATCATCTTCGCCTGCGGGTTCGGCGGGATCCCGATCATGCCGATCTTCGACAGCCCGAACATCGACACCGCCATGATCACGGGGATGATGTAGAGCGGATCGCCGCGCGAAAGATCGGGCATCCAGAGGAACGAGACGCCGCGCAGTTCGATGGTGTTGGCGAGCACGAAGAACACCGCCACCAGCAGCGGGTAGGGAAGCAGCATCGGCCAGCAGCCACCGAATGGATTGACGTTGTGCGTCTTGTAGAGCTTGAACATCTCCTGCTGCTGTTTCTGCGGCTCCTCCTTGTAGCGCTCCTGCATTGCCTTGATTTCGGGTTGGATCGCCTGCATCGCCGTCATCGACCGCATCGCCTTCTGGTTGAGCGGCCAGAGGAGGATGCGCACCAGGATACCGAAGAGAACGATCACCATGCCGTAGCCGACGTTCAGCGTCTCGTGCATCCAGACGAAGACGCCACGGATGGCCACCGCGAAGGGGCGGATCACGGTCCGCAGCACCGGCCAGCCGTATGGGTTCACGTCGTCGAAGTCGCGACCCATCGCGGTGAGGCGGTCGTACTCCATCGGCCCGAGATAGAGCGTCATCCCGGTCACACCGGTGGCGGGTACGGTCACCGAGGTGGTGACGGCCACGTGCACCGGGTTCTTGAGGGTGTCGAGCACCTGCGCGATCACCCCGCCGATGTTGCCCGTGACGGCGCTCGCGGTGGAGTCGTACGCAAAGAGGCCCGCCACGAAATACTTCGACTTCACCGCGACCCACTCGAACGGTCCGGCGATGGTGCGGGTCGAGGCGCGATCGAGCGAGCTGAACCGGGTGAGATCGGTGTCGGTCAACTTGGTGACGACGCCCTTCTCGTTGTTGTTCTCGACCGGCTTCGCCTCGGTGTCGCGGAAGCCCCGGCCCAGACCCACGTACATCGTGGCCCCATTGGTCCCGATCCCGGTGAAGCGCGCATCGACCCGGATCCGGTAGTCGTCGGGGACGAAGGTATAGGTGAGCGCGACCCCTACGCCGTCGGCCTCGCCGGTGAGTGTCACCGACGCCGGTCCGCTGCCCACGTGGACCGAATCACTGCTCGCTACGAACGTGGCGCGGTCGAGGCGCACGGTGCGTTCGCCGATCCGGAGTTCGCTGGCGAGCATCCGCGAGTCGGGCGGCAACAGCTCCAGAGTATCGCGCGCGCCCATGCTGGTGGTGTCACCAGCATGCATCGAGCGATAGCGCAGGAGCCGGCTCGAGACGATACGGCCGCCCCGGGTCGAGATCGCATAGCGGTAGAGCGCGGAGCGCACCACCACGGTGTCCTCAGGGACAGCCGGGAGAACCGCGCCCGTGTCGGTGGTGGTGGTGGTGGTGGTATCGGCCACCACACTGTCGGCGAAGGCGATCCCGCTGTCGGCTGCGAGCGGCGTGGCGGCCACCGGTGCTTCGATCACGGCGGCGCTGTCGGCCGTGACCGGTGCGGTACGCGACCGAATCCCCAGAAAACCGGGAACGATCGCGATCATCAGGATCAGGGCGATGGCGAGCAGGGGACGACGGTCGGTCACGCGTCACTCATGGTCAGGGTACCGGATCGTAGCCACCCGGATTCCACGGATGACATCGGGCGATGCGGCGCATCCCCAGCCACGCCCCGCGCAACGCCCCGTACCGGTGGATCGCCTCGACTGCGTACTGCGAGCACGTCGGGGAGAAGCGGCACGCTGGGGGAAGCGCCGGCGAAATGAAACGCTGGTAGCCACGAATTACGAGGGCAAGAAATTGTGCTGGAACGCGTGCAACGTTGTTCGCCATTCACGCCACCGTGTCCCGCCACGCGATGAGGTCGGCGCGGAGCGTCGCAAACGGAACCCGATAGGTGTCGCGGCGGGTCCGGATCACCACGTCAAGAAGGGGGACAGCGTGCTGAAGATCGCGCCGCCAGATTTCCTTGAGGCGACGGCGGAGCCGATTGCGCTCGGGGGCGGTGTGCCGGAAACGGGGGACGATGAGGCCCATGCGTGGGTGCGCAACGGTGCCGGCGAGCCAGGAGATGTCGAAGTGGGTGCGGCGGGCCCGGTGCCCCGAATGGAGCACGCGTCGTACATCAGGCCCGCCTGCGAGCCGGGCCGAGCGCGGGAAGCGCTCGTCCGTGCTCAGGCGCGGGCGTGCTTCGAGCCGATCGCCACCGTCAGGCGCTTGCGACCCTTCTTGCGACGGCGAGCCAGCACGGCGCGGCCCCATCGGTCTTCCATCCGGGTACGGAACCCATGTTTTGCTGAGCGGCGCTTGTTGCGCGGCTTGTACGTCGGCATCATCTCGATTTACTCCTTGGAAACTAGCCCGAAAAAATAGGGTGTGAGCATGCCAGAGGTCAAGGCCGGCGGTCAAGGTTTGACTTTTCCACATGCGGGCCGTAGAATCGGCGTCCCTTGGTCCTGCCGTCGTTCACACTGTCATCCCGCGAATCCAATCGAATGCCGCTGTCTGCCAAAGAGCTGTGGAAACGTGTACTGGACGGGGCGCGCAGGGTGCTCCCCGACCCCACGTGGCAAAGCTGGTTGGCGCCCAACGAGGCCATCTCCTTCGGCGATGGCAGTCTGGTGGTGAGCGCTCCGGATGACTTCGCGAAGCGGTGGAACGAGGAAAAGCACGCCGAGATGCTCAGTTCGATCGCATCGGACATTGCTGGCGAGCGGGTATCGGTCGTCTTTCATGTGAGTGGTGAGCGCCAGAAGCGGCCGCAGATGGATCTTTTCGTCCCAGTTCCCCCGGCGGAAACTCCTGCCACGCCTGCTGTTGCGGTCAATCCCAGCGCCCAGCCCCTGAACGTTCGATACGCCTTCAACGCCTTCGTGATCGGCAAATCAAACGAGCTCGCTGCAGCCGCCGCGCACGCTGTTGCCGAGGCTCCGGGCAAGCAGTACAACCCGTTCTTCATCTACGGGCCGACCGGGCTCGGCAAGACCCACTTGATGCAGGCGATCGCGCACGAGGTCGTCGCTCGCACGCCAAGCACGCGAGTCCTCTACATCGGTGCCGAGCAGTTCATCAACGAGGTGATCGAGTCGATTCATTCGCGCACCATGCCGGAACTGCGGCGGCGCTACCGGAGCGATGTCGACCTCTTTCTCGTGGACGACGTGCACTGGTTGGAAGGGAAGGAGGCGACCCAGGAGGAGTTCTTTCATACCTTCAACGCGCTGTACGAAGGTGGAAAGCAGATCGTCCTGACCTCGGATCGACCCCCCAAGGAGATTCCGGGCCTCGAGGCACGGCTCGTCTCCCGCTTCGAATGGGGCATGGTGGCCGACGTCAAGCAGCCCGACCTCGAGCACCGCATCGCGATCCTCCGGAAGAAGCAGGAGCAGGATCACCTCGAGACCACGATTCCCGACGACGTCCTCCGTTTCATTGCCGAGAGCGTGAAATCGAACGTGCGGGAGCTCGAGGGGTGCATCATCAAGCTCCTCCTCTATGCCTCGCTTCGCCACCGGGAGATCTCGATCGACTTGGCGCGGGAGGCGCTGGCGGACAAGATCCGTCCGAGCGACGACGCCGAGGCGCGGCCACGACTGATGCCGACGATCGAAAAGGTGCAGGAAGTGGTGGCGCGCCGATGGGGAGTGACACCGGAAGGGCTGCGGTCGAAGGCGCGGATCAAGACGCTTACCGTTCCCAGGCAAATCGCGATGTTCCTGGCGCGCGATCTGTTGCAGATGCAATTGGTCGAGATCGGACAGGCATTTGGTGGTCGCGATCACTCAACCGTGATTCACAGCGTTGACAAGGTCCAGTCGCAATTGTCGCGGGACCGGCAGTTCCGGGAGCGCGTGGAATCAGCGCGACAGGAATTGCTCACAGTCTGATCCACAGTGTGTGAAACGTTGAGTGGACGAAGTGGGCAGGCGGGAGAATTCGTGGGGAATCGACGGGGATCTCGACAACGTCCACTCCGTCTCCACGCACCCAGAATCGCGCAGGGTGTTGCCCGGCCGCATGTTGTGGAGCTGGTCCACAATTTCCGGCCCTCTACTACTGCTACTAGTCTATAAATCACTGTACGTAGAAGTGCCTTTAGCAATCCGGGGAAGCTGATGAAGTTCACGATCACGCGGGAACAACTCCTGGAGGGGCTCAACGCCGTGACAGCGGCAGTGCCCACCAAGACGACCCTGCCCGTGCTGGCCAACATCCTCCTCGAGGCCGTCAAGGACGGGTTGCGACTCTCCGGCACCGACCTCGACATTGCCGTGGGCACGACGGTGCCGGCATCGGTCGATCAGGAAGGCGCTATCACATTACCAGCTCGCAAGCTGCTCGAACTGGTGCGTGAGTTGCCGAGCGCGGGGATCCGGGTGACGACCCAGGGCGAGCAACGCGTCACCATCGAGTGCGGCCGTTCGAAGTTCAAGCTTCTCGGGCTTCCGAAGGAAGAGTTTCCGGCGTTTCCCCAGGTTGCCTTCGACGATGCATCAAAGACTACCGCCCGCGACCTCCAGAAGCTCGTAGCGCACGTTGCGTTCGCCGCAAGCACCGAGGAGAGCCGTCCGATCCTCAACGGGGTCCTGTGGCAGCTCCTGGCCGACAGGATGCGCATGGTGGCCACGAACGGCCACCGTCTGGCCAAGATGGAAATCCCATTGCAGGGCGCCGCCTCGCAGCAGGGCGAGTTGATCGTGCCACCCAAGGCGCTGGAACAGGTGCGCAAGCTCTTTGGGCCTGAGGACGAGATCGAGATTGGTCGCAGCGAGAACCACCTGGCCTTCCGGTCCGCCACCACCCAGGTTTTCACTCGGCTCATCGAGGGTCCGTACCCGAACTACGAACAAGTAATTCCGCGTGAGAACGACAAGGCCGCAACCGTGGAGAAGGCGTCGCTGATTGCAGCGTTGCGGCGGATGAGCATCGTGGCATCCGACCAGACGCACCGGATCCGGATGTCTTTTTCCGATGGGTCGTGCAAGCTCTCCGTCACCACACCCGACTTGGGAGAGGCGCAGGAGGAGATCACGGTGTCGTACGAGGGCGAACCGCTCGATATTGGTTTCAACGCGAACTACCTTCTTGAGGTGTTGAAGTACATGCCGACCGAGGAAGTTCGCCTGACGTTCAAGGCACCAGAACGCGCTGCCACGGTGGAGCCGGTCGGCTGGGACGATCCAGCCGCCTACATGACACTGGTGATGCCGCTGAGGTTGTTGGACTAGCATTGGGTGAGTGGTGAAGAGGTCGTCAGTCGGCAGTCGTCAGCTGCGTTGTGCACCGTGCGGACATGGTGCCTGAATCGAATCGCGGTTGGTCGGCGTAGAGATTCAATCGCCGGCCGACATTCCTGCCGGCTCTCGCCTCGCGCATCCGGAGCCCCATCGTGATCCGTATTTCAGTTCTGCTGTTTGCTGTTCTTGCCACGCCCCTCGCTGCTCAGGGAAGATCGGCAACCAACCCCCACAAATCAGCAGCGGCTCCGGGGACTTTCTGGCTTGACGAGGGTGTGCGGACATTCACCGCGCGCGCCACCAAGCCCGAGATCACCGCTGACGACCTCCGGGTACGGCTCTACCAGTTTGCCGATGATTCGATGATGGGGCGTGAGGCCGGGACGCTCGGGAACTGGAAGGCGACCGAGTACATCGCACGCGAGTACAAGCGGCTGGGGCTCGTGCCGGCAGGTGAGAACGGGACGTATTTCCAGGAAATCCAGTACGGACAACTTCGCTACGATAGCACGAAGGTTCGCCTCGTTGCCGCCGGCAGGGCACTGCAGCTGGGAACCGACTGGATGCCCGTGATCCCATCGGCCACGCTGCAGATTCACGGCAACTTCGCCGGCGCCAGCAGTGGTGTGGTGTACGGTGGCCGTTGGATGGACTCGACGGTGACGCTCACCGCGTCGATGGTGCGGGGGAAGGTCGTGGTGTTTGCGCCTGCGGGCCCGGCCGCCCCGCGCCCCGCCAACACGCCGGCGCCACGTGACGTCCGCGCCACCGAGGCGGGCGCCGCCGCAATTCTCATCGTGGGCGACCTCTCCACGCGCATCGCGATCACCGGCCGCAGCGGACTCATGCCCACCGTCCCGGGTGCCACCGCTGCTGCCTCGATCACGCCAGCTGCTGCCGCCGCGCTGTTCGACAAGCCACTCGACCAACTCGTCGTTGGGGCCGCCGGCAACGCGGTCAGCGGTGGCTGGACCTACGAATACTCGGCTCCCGAATTTCCGGCGCGCAACGTGATCGGCGTCCTCCCGGGTTCCGACCCGGTGCTGCACCACCAGTATGTCCTGATTGGTGCGCACAACGACCATGTCGGAATGGTCCGCGGCGCCGTCAAGCCGGAGCACGATTCGCTGCGCGCATTCAACAAGGTGATGCGTCCGCAAGGCGCCAACGATCGGGTGTCGATGGAATCCGTCACACCGGCGCAATGGAAGACGATCAACGACCTGATCGCGGGAGCCCGAAAGGTCCGGCCGGCGCGCGCCGACAGCGTCAACAATGGCGCTGATGACGATGGCTCGGGTACCGTCGTGCTGCTGGAAATTGCGGAACGGATGGTGTCGCAGCCGGCGCCGAAGCGGTCGATGATCTTCATCTCGCACACCGCCGAGGAGAAGGGCCTCCTGGGGTCGATGTGGTGGACTGATCACCCGACGCTGCCACGCGATTCGATTGTTGCCGCCCACAACATGGACATGCTCGGCAAGGGTCGCGTGACCGACGTGCGCTTCGGCGGTCCCGCCTCCGTCCAGATGCTCGGCAGCCGCCGGCTGTCTGCCGAATTTGGCGACGTGATCGACTCGCTCAACGCGGTGCGCAACGAGCCGATGGTGATCGACTATTCGTGGGATCGCACCAATGCGCTCAGGCGTTTCTGCCGCAGCGACCAGGTGAGCTATTTCCGCTTCGCGATCCCGGTGACGTACTTCTCGCTGGGCTATTCGGCGGACTACCACCAGCCGACCGACGAACCGCAGTACATCGACTACGTGCACGGGGCGCGAGTCGGTCGGTTTGTCGAGGAGATTTCGCGAACGGTGGCGAATCGCACCGAGCGGTTGAAGGTGCTGCCGGTGGGAGAGCGGGATCTGTCGTCGCAGTGTTAGCTACATCCTCCGCAATATCCAGTTCTGCTTCCACCGCATCCGACCCGGCTGAAAGGCCGGGTTGCTTGTTCTGGGGTGTGGCAACGTCGCCGCAAGCGCGGCCGCTTCTCCGCGGGTGAGTCGTGCGGCGCTCTTCCCGAAGTACGCTTGACTCGCCGCTTCCACACCCCAGATCTCGTCGCCGAATTCGGCGGTGTTCAGGTAAAGAGCGAGGATCCGATCCTTGCTCAGCCATAGCTCGAGGCGGGCGGCGGTGACGGCCTCCTTCACCTTGCGGAGCGGATTGCGTGACGGCGAGAGGTAGAGGTTCTTGGCGAGCTGCTGGGTGATGGTGCTGGCACCTCTCATCTCGCGATCGCTGCCGAGGCTGCGGCGCACTGCCCGCGCGAAATCCTTTCGATCGCGACCATCGAGAATATCGAATGAATCGCGGGGATAGCCCATCGCCTTTCGCATCTCCAACGCATCAAATCCATCGTGTTCGTAGAACCGATGGTCCTCGCTCACCAGAACGGCGCGCCGGATCGCTGGTGCGATGGCGGATAGCGGAACGGGTTGGTAGCGGCGGTTGGCGGCTGAAGCTGGGTCTTCGTGGCGTCGCATCGACTGGAACGCCGTTTCCTGAGGCCACGCAACGGTGTACCAGATCGGTGGTGGCCAGAGGAAGAAAAGCCACACCATGGCGAGCGCCACCAGCAGGCCGAGTAGTCGGCGGATCCGGCGCGGCCTCGGCGGGGGTTGAGTCGATGGTGGCGGTGCGTCAGCGTGGTGCACGCGCCGCCGGGATGCCGTATTGGAGCGCGGTGCGCGCGAACTGCATTGTGGGGATGATCTGCCGGGTGTCAGCGATGGTGATGAACTTCGCGACCGAGTCCTGCAGCGTTGCAGTGTCGACGCGGCCATCGAGCGTCAGGTAATAGGTGGTGGTGCGTCGGCCCTGTGCCGTCATGGTGAGTTCGCGACCAGCCTGGTTGCCGCGGCCGAGTTGTTCGAACTCTTCGCGCGACCGGACGACGATCACCGGGATGCCGTTCTGCTCGGTACGCTGGTCCGTGTTCCATTCAGCCGTCCGGCGTTCATTGGCCCGGAAGATCTCGACGCGCACCGCTCCCTCGGAGGAATCGGCCCACCGGGCTCCGGGCTCGACCCGGCCATGGGGGAGGCGCGGCAGGAAGGCGCGCACCACGTTGCTGATGTCGTCCCCGAGCGTGGTGTTGCGTGACGCCTGAAGGCTTGTGATCGCGCCCGAGGCGCCGACGCGTCCGGTCCACGTGGTCCCGATCACTTCGGTCGCTTCGGTCCCGAGTGATGGGCGAAGCACCAGATCGTCGAGCTTCACCCTCACGGTGCCGGGGGCGAGAACCATCGTGAAGTGCGCGGTGCGGCCCTGACGTTGCACCTGTCGCGAGCCGTCGGGCAGGGTCAGCACGATCGAGTCTTCGCGTTCCACCCGCACGGTCGTCGTCCAGTCGCGGCGCAGCGTGACCCCGGTCGATGGCGTGATACGTTCGGGCGCGGGCGGGAGTGGCGCCGGCACCGGTCGGGGCGCGGTCGTTGACGATGGGGCGCAGGCAGCGAGTGCGAGGGCACCGGTGAGGACAAGCTGGGTGGGGCGCATCGGTGCTCCTGAGGGTCCATGGGCAGAAGGTGGTCACGAAGGGCGACGCCCCGCCACCCCCCATATGCACGTCGGCCGCCACGATGGGTGGCGGCCGACGGCATATCGTGCGGCGACTGGCTTACGGAAGCATGGTGATCATCACCATCGTGGTGCCGGTAACCGGGATCGGGTCGGGAACCTGGCTGGTGATCACGGTCGCGTCGATCTGCATATTGGTTTCGCCCATCTTCGACGGGCCGACGGCGCTTGTGGTCACCTTCTGCGAACCGGTCATCTTGGTCGCGATGTTGAGGTCGCCACCGCCCTGCGTCGCGTTCATCGTGCCCTTTGACTCGCCGGACATCACGTACCCGTCGCCATCCATCGACAGCACCTTCCATTCGGTCACGGACGTGCCGGTCTGGGTGCCGGCATCGGTTGTAGCATCGGACTTGGTGGTGTCGGACCAGGTGTCACCGATCTTCGCGCCCATCTTGTGGCCGGGGAAGAGAAGCGACAGCGACTGCTGCACCATGCCGAGCGCGGGGTTCTCGATCGACGGCTTGGGCGTGCCGGACACCTTGCCGTTCACCACGTAGACATGGAAGAACGCGCCCTTGGCCTCCGCAATCGACTCTTCCGTCATCTGTTGCGCCATCATCCCAGTCGGTGTGGCGGCGAGGGAGTCGACGACGATGTGCGCCAGCTTTCCGCCGGCGGTATCGCTCATGGTGACCGTCACCCAGGCAGAGGCGGTCATGTCGCTGGCCTGTTTCGGGCCGCCCATGGCGCTCAGGTCCACTTCCTGGGTCGTCTTGAGGTCGATCTTGTAGCGCAGCGGCCCCTGCTGGGGCGTGACGGCGGTGATCGAGGCGAGCATCATGAGGCCTGCGAGCATTTCCATACCTCTTGTGGTGTGGGACCGAAGTCCCGGGGTTTCATCCGCGCGGCATTGGGCCAGCGCGGAACGGGTCGAACCGTAAGCCGAGTTCTGTTCGCCAGCTTGTCACTGGCGGATGATCATCTATCTGGGACGCGTGTCACCACGCGCCTCGTGCAGCCTACCCGTGGCTCTGGCGGTGCGGGCCACACCTCGCCACCTATTTGGCCTTGCTCCGACCGGGGGTTACCCAGCCACTCACCGTTACCGGGAGTGCGGTGGGCTCTTACCCCACCGTTTCACCCTTGCCTGATCCCTTTCGGGCCATCGGCGGTT
>JBDSMU010000086.1:0-7852 GCA_039915685.1 Gemmatimonadales bacterium
CATGACAAGAATGCCGGCCGGTTCACACTTTGGGGGATCCAGCTCCTTGCCCGCTCACCCGGGTTCGAGATCAACGACCTCGGTCGGATGCAGACCGCCGACGATATCAACTTCAACGGCGATTTCATCCTGCGCGACACCAAGCCGCACAAGACCTTTCGATCCTACATGGTGCAATTCACGTCCGACGCGGGCTGGAACTTTGGCGGCATCCGCCAGTACTCCAGCATCGGCCTGAACAATTCCGTCACCTTCAGCAACTTCACGCGCGCTTCATTCAACTTCAGATACAATTTCCGCTCGTTGAGTGACGGCCTGACGCGCGGCGGTCCGCTGATGGGCACGCCGCGGTTCATCAACGTGAACGGCTCCTTCAACAGTCGACCGAACCGCCCGGTGACCTGGAGTGTGAACGCTCGGCACACCGACGACGAACTCGGCGGATGGTCGTGGACGTTTGGGTCAACGCTTTCGGTGCGCCCTGGCGCGCGCTGGCAGGCATCGGTCGACCCGTCGTACACCCGTTCGGCCGACGCTCGCCAGTATATCGCCACCAGACCTGGAGGGTCGGCCGCGACGTTCGGCAATCGCTACATCTTCGGATTTGTCGATCGGAGCCAGCTATCGGCGCGCTTCCGACTCAACTACGCCGTCACCCCCGATTTTACGGTGGAGGGATACGCCGAGCCGTTTGCGGCGAGCGGCAAATACTCGAAGCTTGGCGAGCTCGAGGCGGCGAAAAGCAGGGACCTTGTGCAGTACGGTGCGGCGGGAACGGGGACCACGATCACTCGCATGGCGGACAGCTCGTTCCGAGTCACCGACGGGAACGGCTCGTTCACGCTCGCCAACCTCGATTTCAACCGGCTGTCCTTCCGTTCGAACCTGGTGCTCCGGTGGGAGTGGCAGCCCGGCAGCACGGCGTTCTTGATTTGGCAGAACAATCGTCAAAGGGCGACGCCATTCGGGAGATCTGTCAATGGCGGTGATCTGCTCGACGCCATCGGCGCCAAGGGCGACAACTTTTTGGCGATGAAGGTGAGTTACTGGATCGGGGTGAAGTAGGGGACGGCTGCGGCTACCCCAGGCGCGCGTTGACAAGACAAACTCAGAGGTCGCTCACCACACGGTGAGCGGCCTAGAGTGCATTCGGCATCCTGTCGTTCTCAATGCGCCATCACAGCCCCATCAAAACTTGCCATTGCTCGGCCGCGCCTCGCGTCGGGAACCAGCTCGCCGCGGAGCGGTCGCCGCTGAAAGCGCCCCAAGGAGATGCCTTACCCGTCAACTGGTCTCCGAGCCAGCCCGACTGCTCCACCGCCGTACGGAGGCGGGAGGACGATCCCGCCACGCGACGGTCGATGACCGAACCCAGCCACGCGAGGGTGGCCGTTCTCAGCGTCGGCGAAAACGAAAAGTGCGGCACACCCGGTTCCGTCGCCATCGCCCAGAGGGCTCCGCCCGCCCGGTTGGCCGCAAAAGCCCGTCCAAGCGCGGCGTTGTCCACGAACACATCGAACTCGGCAAGAGCCATGAAGGTCGGGACCCCCCGCTGTGCCTCGGTGCTGAGCACAGCCACTTCCAGGGGGGCCTTGAGCAGAAGTCCCGCTACGCGGTCGGGGTGCCGCGCCGCGAGACCGGACGCCTCGGGTCCCCCGCCTGACAACCCAAACAGGAGCAGTGGCGCGGTGGAGAGCCCGGGATGGCCGCTCGCCGCAGCGCCCGCCGCAATCGCGTTCACAATCTGCTGGTCGGAACCGACGCCGTCTGGCATTGCGGCGAGCGCGGTGCCTAGAATCGCGATCCGCTGCTGGTCCGCGAGCGCACGAAGTGACGCGCCCATGACCTGAAGCGCGGCCTCGACCGGGGGGAACGGCGCGCCGAAAGGCTCGCCGGTCGCGATCGCCCTGGTGTTCGGCCCACCGAGAGCAACGAGGACGGCCCGCGGCCCGTCGGCCGCGGCCGGCACGTAAAGAGCAAAGTCGCCCAGCTGATAGACCACTCCGCCGGCAGCGCTTGCGACGGCGCTGCCTGTCTGCAAACTGCTCGACCCGACTGAGGTGTCGCCCGTAGGGCCGGCGGTGTCGTTGCACGCAGCGGCGGCGAACAGGAGACCCAAGATAAAGAGCCTCGCGGCGAATGAAGAGCGCATGAAGATTCTCCAGCGTGTAAGGGGTATATTTTTTGCCAGCACGCACTTCGTGTGGAATGCCCTACCTCCTAACGCGCATTAGTCCCAAGGATCACGCCACTCACAGGGCGGGAGGGGCGGCTACTTGAACCAATCGGCTGGGGCGATAACCGACGCACTTGGGGCGCTGCGCGATGGCGACGCTGGCGCGCTCGACCAGCTCATGCCGCTGGTCTATGATCAGCTGCGCCGGATGGCCCGCCGCCAACTCGGCGCCGAGCCGACCGGTCATACGTTCGGCACCACGGCGCTGGTGCACGAGGCCTACCTCAAGCTCGTCGACCAGACCAGGGTGCAATGGCAGGACCGCGCCCACTTCTTCGCCATCGCCGCGCAGGCGATGCGCCGCATCCTCATTGACCACGCTCGCCGCCATTGTGCCGCCCGCAGAGGGGGGGTGGATGGAGCGGCGCCCGTTCCGATATCTCTCGATGCCGCGGAGCTCTCGGTGATGGAGCGAGCGGAAACACTCCTCGCCGTGGACGACGCGCTGACGCGACTAGCGCTGGTGGATCCGCGCCTCGCGCGTGTGGTCGAATGCCGGTTCTTCGCCGGGCTCACCGAGCAGGAAACGGCGGAGGCCCTCGGCCTGTCCGTTCGCACGGTGGCGCGCGACTGGGGTTTGGCGAAGGGCTGGCTCTACCGCGAACTGATGAGTGATGTCGCCTGAGGACGCCGGCACGGACGTGATGCGGGCGGTCGCGGAAGCGCTGGAGCTGCCGCGGGAACACCGCGCCGGCCGGCTCGCCGACCGCCTGACCGACCCCCTCGCACGCAGGGACGCCGAACAGTTGTTGCGAGCCTGCGAGCACGCGGCAGCGTCACCCGTACTCGACGGCTCGGCCATCCAGCTCGCGGCACCGCTCCTCGCGGAGGCTGAGGAACGGGATCGCGGTGACTCGGCCGCGCTCGGCACCGCCCTGGCCGGACGCTACACCGTCGAGCGCGAGTTGGGACGCGGGGGACAGGCCACCGTCTACCTCGCGAGGGACGAGCGTCATGGCCGGCTCGTCGCACTAAAGGTCCTCCACGCCGGGGTTCTTTACGGCGGCGGGGAGGTGCGCGCTACCGCGAGGTTCCAGCGCGAGATCGGAATCGCGGCCCGGCTCGCACATCCCCACATCCTGCCGCTGTACGACTCCGGCGCCGCCGCGGGGAGACTCTTCTACATCACCCCGTACGTGGACGGCGAGACCCTGCGTGACCACCTCGTCGCGACTGGCAAGCTGCCGGTCGAGTCGGCGCTCAGGATCCTGCGAGATGTGGCGCGGGCGCTGTCATACGCGCATCGTCACGGTGTGGTCCACCGCGACATCAAACCAGCCAATATCCTGCTCACACGCGACGGCGACGCGCTGGTGAGCGACTTCGGCATTGCCAAGGCGCTCGCTGCAGTCACCGAGGAGCCGACTCACGAGAGCGAGGACATTACCGACGGTATCCTCGTCATCGGCACGCCGGCATACATGGCGCCGGAGCAGGCGGTCGGAAACCCCACCATCGATCATCGGGCGGATCTGTACGCCCTCGGGGTCGTGGCCCACGAGCTCCTCGCCGGCTCCACGCCGTTCGCCGGACGAGCTCGCCATGAGATGCTTGCGGCGCACCTCTCGGAGCGGCCTGCGGGGCTTTCCGCTGGCCATCCCGAGATTCCTGCAGAACTCGCCGCGTTGGTGGACGACCTGTTGGCCAAGCGCCCCGACGACCGCCCCCGCGACGCAGAGCAGGTGCTGGAGGTGCTCAACGCAGCACTGAGCGGCGCCCTTTCGTCGCCGTTTGAGGGACCACCTGCGGCTCCGAAGGTGGAGGTGCAGCAATGGGGCACCTCGAACTCCGAAGCGTACGAGCTGTACCGGAAGGGCCGCTATCTCGTCGGCGCTCGCGAGCACGGCGCGCTGCTCGGCGCGCTGCGATACTTCGACCGCGCTGTCGAGCTGGATCCCGCATATGCACGGGCCTATGCTGGAACCGCTGATGCGTACACCATGCTGGCCGTGTTCGGTCACCTGCGGCCGCACGAGGCTCATCCGAGCGCACGCGCTGCGGCGGAACATGCCATCGCCCTCGACGAGATGCTGCCGGAGGCGCACGCGATGCTGGCCCACCAGATGGTCGTGTACGACTGGAACTGGGCGGCGGCGGGCCCGGCGTTCGAGCGGGCGATCGACCTCGATCCGGCCTACCCCGAGACGCGGATGTACTACGCCTCCTACCTTCACTCGATCGGCCGGCACCAGGACGCGTTGGCGCAGTTGGCGGAGGCGCAGACGCTCGATCCACTCAAACCGACAGCAGTCCTGAGCGGCCGGGTCTACGTAGACACCCACCGCGCCGACGAGGCAATCCGGGTCCTCGAGGAGCAGGTTGCACTCGATCCACGGCGCGACCTGGCCCACGAACTGCTCGCTCACGCGTACCTCCAGAAGGGACTCGACGGAGAGGCCGTCGCCTCGATGCAGCGAGCCGCGGCGTCGAGCGGACCGCGCGACTCGGCACAGCTCGCCTACATCTACGCAGCTACTGGTGATGCGGCAGAAGCACGGCGGGTTCTCGCGCGCGTGCTCATGGATGAGACGCGAGTCGAACCTCTCGGCTTTCACATCGGGATGGCGTACGCCGGTCTGGGCGAGACGGATGACGCGTTCCGGTGGCTCGAGGCCGGATACCGGGAGCGTGGCGGGTTCATGAATCTTCTGGCGGTCAGCTCAGGGTTCGACGCGGTGCGCTCCGATCCGCGGTTCGCCGACTTGTTGAGGCGGATGGGGCTCGCCGGGTTCGCCGTATCCCGTTGACCGTCGGGCAGTCGCGACATGCGACTGCTTGCCGTCCACCGGTGTGGGCCCGGCGTCACGCCGCTCCTCGCATGCAGCGCCGGACAGTTCGCCTTCGGCGACACCGTCGCGGTGCTCAGTGACCTCGCCGACGACGGGGCGCCACGGGCCCTACTCGCGCGGGAAGCGCTCGTCGTTCTCCGACTGCGTGGAGCAGCTACCGCGATCTCATGGCTTCCGGCAGCGTTATGGCGACGTTGTCGGGCCCGGCCGATGTCTTGACCGGTTTCCGGATTGCGGGCTTGGCAATCTTGTCCGACTTGCGGGCGGGCATGGTTGTAGCCTCAGAATCCTGTACCGTTAAGACCTGCCCCCTGGGCTTACACCTCGGCTGGTGTCTCGCAATCAACCACACCCGGGAGAAGGAATCCACAGATGCCATTGTTCGTCACGATCGGGTACGGGGACCAGCGCGGATACGATCGCACGCCCCAGGCGATTCGAGATGCAGCACACAAGCACGACGAGACGCTTCAAATGGCGGGCGTCTTGATGGGCATTGCAGGCTCGCCTGTCCAGGTCCGCAATCTGTTGAACGCCCGGGTCGAGACCACTAATGGGGCGTACATGACTTCGTCTCTCCCGATTGCTGGCTTTGCGATCGTCGAGGCGGCCAGCCTGTCTGACGCAGTCGACTTGGTGTCCAAGAGTCCGTGTGCTGTGGCGCATGGCGTGGTCGAAATTTGGCCTTTGCAGGAGTCGCCGTGAGCGCCCGCTTCGCCCGATCTCGCGACTCAACGACAGGTCAATGGTCGGCCGACTTCACCAGCCGCTGGATCGATTGTCAAGGGGAAAAAGAATGATGACCAGAGTGCTTGACCACGATGAACGCTTTCGCAAGATGACGTTCGCGAAGGTGTATCCTCTCTACCTTGCAAAGGTCGTAAAAAAGGGTCGTACCAAGGACGAACTACATCAGGTGATTTCCTGGTTGACGGGCTACAGCGACCAGGCAATCTTGAAACAGATCAACGACAAAGCGACCTTCGAGGATTTTTTTGCGCAAGCGAGTTTGACGTCGAATGCACATTTGATCACCGGTGTCATTTGCGGCTACCGGGTGGAGGAGATCGAGAATCCGCTGACGCAGCAGGTCCGGTACCTGGATAAGCTTGTGGATGAGCTGGCGAAGGGACGAAAAATCGAGAAGATATTGCGTAGCGAATAGCGCGTAGGCCACGGCTCGGCGAACCAAGCGACTGAAGTCGTCAACCAACGATGCGGTGCAGATTCGCGAGGACGGGGGGCGGCGATGCGCAGCCCGGCGCCAACGTTCGTGCTGCGATATCAAGGATGCGTGAACGGTGCCCGCTGGGCGCCGGGCGAAGCACGCCGTCACCTCCTCGTCAAAGCACCAAACCCCGCCGTGGAATGCGTCAGGCCGACATCGCAATGCGATGCCGGCCTGTTCCACGTCAGTTTGTGATTCGTCCTGCAATCACGTCGTCATCGGCCCCTTGACCACCAGGTTCTCGATGAAGAACTCCATCATCCGCGCCTGATTGATCCCGCTGTGTCCCTGGTCGGGGCCGACCATCACGTCGAAACTCTTGCCGGCCTTCTGCAGTGCCTGGATTAACTGCATCGCGTTGGTCGGGTGCACATTGTTGTCGGCCGTGCCGTAGTACAACATCAGGCGCCCCTTGAGGTCGCCAGCGTAGGTCATCGCCGAGCCGGCCTTGTACCCGTCGGAGTTCTCCTTCGGGATCCACATGTAGCGCTCGGTGTAGATCGTGTCGTAATGATCCCACGCCGTGACCGGCGACGACGCTGACGCCGCCTGGAAGACGTCGGGATGGCGGAGCAGCGCCATCGCTGACACATAGCCGCCATACGACGTACCGAAGATCCCGACATGTTTGCCGTCTACATACGAACGCTCGGCGAGCGCCTTGACGCCCGCCGCCTGGTCGTCGACCTCGACTGTTCCAAGATGCATGTAGATCGGATCCATGAATGCCTTGCCCCGCCCGCCCGCGCTGCGCGAGTCGAGCGACACCACCAGAAATCCGTACTCGGCGAGTGGGCTCGGCATCGCAAACGTCTCGCGCGCACCGTTCGTCGCCGGACCAGCATACACACTGACCAGCACCGGGTACTTCTTGGACGGGTCGAAGTTGGACGGCTTGTTCAGCATCCCGTGCAGCGTCGTCACGCCATCAGCCGCCTTGTACGTGAACAGTTCGGCCGGCTGAAAGCCAAGTTCACGGAACTTGGTGAGATCGCTCGTAGCGAGTTCGACTTCCATCTTCCCGGCAGCATCGTAGAGGCGCGTTACCGGCGGCGTGTCGTGGGTCTGGGCCACATCGACGTAATGCTTCCCGTCGGGCGCCATGTTGATGGTGTGGTTGAGCGACGGGTCGGTGAGACGACGATCGTTCTTGCCGTTCAGGCCGACGCGATGCAACTGCATCATCATGTGGTTGGCACCGCTGCGGGCGGTGTAGTATAGCGCGCCGGCCTGCTCATCGACCCGGACGATGTTGCCCACCTCGTAGGGGTGCGACGTCAGTGTCGTGATCAGCTTCCCGGAGCGGTCGTACAGGTAGTAGTTCATGAACCCGCTGCGCTCCGACCCCCAGATGAACCGCTGGTTGTCCGCCAACCATCGAATTTCCGGGTGGTTGTCGGTCCAGCTTGCCGGCCACGCCTCGCGCACGATCACCCGGCACGCGCCGGTGGTGGGCGAGCAGCCCACGAACTCCATGATGTTCTGCCGGCGGTTGGTGCGGTTCATCGTGATTTCGCTGCCGTCGGGCGACCAGCCGACGTTGTACACGTAGTGCCCGACGACATCGTTGGCGAACGGCTTGCCGTCACGTACATCCAT
>JBDSMU010000190.1:0-33964 GCA_039915685.1 Gemmatimonadales bacterium
GCCGTCTCGGTGGTCACGTGCAGGCAGCACGCGATCCGGCGGCCCGCGAGCGGTTGTTCCTCGGCGAACCGCGCGCGGATCTGGCGCAGGACGGGCATCGACCGTTCCGACCATTCGGTGCGACGCCGGCCCTCGTCGGCCAGCGCCAGGTCACGAATATCGTGCGGTGCGTCAATCGAGATTGCAGTCATGAATTCCTCACGCCTTGACGGCGGACTTGAGCTCGCGGGTGCGGTCGGTCCGCTCCCACGTGAATCGGTTCACCGCCCTGGGGCGGAGATCGCCGTCGGCATACTTGCCCTTGGCGGGGGTTCGGCCGAAGTGGCCGTAAGCCGCTGATTCGGAATAGATCGGCTGGCAGAGATCGAGGTCGGCAATGAGCCGCGCTGGTCGCAGGTCGAATACTTCGGCCACCGCGCGCTCAAGCGCCGTGTCCGACACCCGTCCCGTGCCGAAGCTGTTCACGTAGATCGAGACTGGGCGTGCAACACCGATCGCGTACGCCACCTGCACTTCGCAGCGACGGGCGAGGCCAGCGGCCACAATGTTCTTCGCCACCCAGCGCACCGCGTACGCCGCGGACCGATCGACCTTCGTGGCATCCTTGCCACTGAACGCCCCACCTCCGTGCCGTGCCATGCCTCCGTAGGTGTCAACGATGATCTTCCGTCCGGTGAGCCCGGCGTCGCCCTGCGGTCCACCGACGACAAACCGTCCGGTGGGATTGACGTGAACCCGCGGCTTGCCGTCACCCAATCCCGCTTCGACCAGCACGGGCCGCACCACAGCCTCCAGGATCTCCCCTTCAATGGTGCGCTGCGACAGTATGCGTCCACCGACGCGGTCATCATGCTGGGTGGACACCACCACCGTGCGCACCGCGACCGGCCGGTCATCCTGGTACTCGACCGAGACCTGCGTCTTGCCGTCAGGACGCACCCATGGCAAATGCGGTGCACCGTTGATTCCGCGGCGTACATCGGCGAGCCGCCGAGCCAGGCGGTGCGAGAGCATGATCGGCAACGGCATGAACTCGTCGGTTTCGTCGCATGCGTAGCCGAACATCATTCCCTGGTCACCAGCGCCGCGGTCATCGTCGGAGTCGCCGTCGACACCGCGTGCGATGTCCTCAGACTGCCGGTCGATCGAGGACAGGACGGCGCAGGTCCGGTAGTCAAAGCCAAAGCGGGCGTCGGTATACCCGATCCGCTCGACGGTGTCGCGTACGATGTCGGGAATGTGCACGTAGGCACTGGTGGTGATCTCGCCGGCGACCACGGCCATCCCGGTGGTCACCATGGTCTCGCACGCCACGCGGGCGGCAGGATCGCGGGCCAGGATCGCATCGAGCACCGCGTCCGAGATCTGGTCAGCGACCTTGTCGGGATGGCCTTCCGTGACGGATTCCGACGTGAAGACGTGCTTGGCTGCTGGCGGCATCGCGACTCGAGCGTTTGGGGAACGTTGCAATTCAGCCTCGCAAGCTAGCCCCCACAGTTGGGCGTGGCAACGCGCCCATCGGGTCGACAAGCCGCATGTCCACGACACGTCCGAGGGTCTCCCGGAGGACCGCTTCCACGGCCGTCGTCGTGGCCGCGCCAAGGCAGTCCGAGGCTGCCTGCCGGGCCGCCGCAATGGGCACGTGCCGGACCACGAACTTGACCAGCGGAATCGAAGGCGGCGCGATGCTGAGGCGATCGTAGCCGAGGCCTATGAGCAGCACCGCCGCAAGGGGGTCGGAGGCCATCTCACCGCACACGCTCGACGAGACGCCCGCTGCGGCGGCGGCGCGCTGCACCTGGGCGAGCTGGCGGACGACAGCGGGATGGAGCGATGAGAAGCGATCGGCCAATCGCGCGTTGCCCCGATCGACGGCGAGCGTGTACTGGGTGAGGTCGTTGCTCCCGATGCTCACGAACGCCGATGCCTGCACCAGTTCCGGGGCGAGGATCACCGCGGCCGGGGTCTCGATCATCACGCCGACCGGAAGGGTGAGGGCGGCTCGCACTCCAGCTCGCTGGAGTGCGTCTGATTCCTCCCCCAGCATCTCCTTCGCCCGCTCGAGCTCGTCCATCGACACGATCATCGGCAGCATGAGTTGCAGATCGCGGTCGTACGCGGCGCGCAGCAATGCCCGCAACTGCGGCCGGAAGAGATCGGGTTGATCGAGGCAAACGCGGATCGAGCGCCAGCCGAGGAATGGGTTCGCCTCGTGGGGGGCGTCGAACGCGCTGGGGAACTTGTCGCCACCGAGGTCGTACGTCCGGATCACCACGGGCTTGCCGGCAAACGCCGCTCCCACGCGTCGGAAATATTCCGTCTGCTCGTTCTCCGATGGCATGGTGGTTCGGCCCGTGACGAGAAACTCAGTGCGCAGCAGGCCCACGCCCTCGGCTCCATAATGCAGCGCAGGCTCGATCTCCTCGGGCAGGTCGATGTTACCGAGCAGGCCGATGGCGTGACCATCGGGGGTGACGGCCGGCTGGTCCGCAATCGCCTCGAGCTGCATGTCGAGCTTGTGTCGGCGTGACGCCTGGATTCGCGCCACTTCCAATTCGTCCGCCGTGGGATCGAGAATCACCGATCCCGTGGTGCCATCGAGCAGTACCATCGTGCCGTCGGTCACGGCATCCCGCGCGCCGCGCACCCCCATCACCGCAGGAATGCCGAGAGAGTGTGCCAGGATCGCCGCGTGTGACGTACGGGTTCCCTCCTCGCAGACGAATCCCACCACGTGATCGCGATCGAACTGCACGGTGAGTCCCGGCGACAATTCGCGGGCGATGATCACCACCTGCTCGTCGAGATTGGTCATCCATGCTTCGTCGTCGGGCAGGTTCATCAATCGACGGAGCATCCGCAGCTGGATCGCCGTGAGGTCGGCGACCCGCTCGCGCAGCATGGCATTCTTGCCGTTTTCCCACGCCTCGCGCAGGTCGAGTGCCTTGAAGCCGTACGCCGTCTCGGCGGAGAGATTGCTCTCGCGGATCAACCCCTCGACGGCGCTGAGGAACGCAGCGTCGTTGTTCATCATGATCTGGGCATCGAAGATGCCGGCCTCTTCCGGCCCAGCACGATCGCGCGTGCGCTCGCGGAGCGTGGCGAGATCTGCGCTGACGTCGGCGGCGGCAAGATAGAGACGGGTGATCTCGCCTTCGACCTCGGGGTCCTCGACCGTACGGTCGGGTACGTCGGGCAACGCCCATCGGAGGCCGAGGGCCGGGGCGAAGGCGACACCGGGCGACACGCCCACACCGTGGAGGACGTGACCGGTCACTTTTCGCCGAACCCGCGCTCGATGAGTCCCATGAGGGCAGCCGCGGCGGCCTCCTCGTCGGGACCGTCGATGTAAAGGTGGACACTCGCCCCGCACTCCGCCGCAAGCATCATCACGCCCATGATGCTCTTGCCGTTGGCTCGCTCTCCGTCACACTCGATTTCGATGCTCGACGCGAATGTGGCGGCCAGTTTCACAAACTGCGCCGCAGGGCGAGCATGAAGCCCCAGTCCGTTGACGATCTCAGCACGCTGGTCGATCATGGTATGCCCCCTATCACGGCGCCGGCCACGGCAATCAACGCCAGTCCAACTCGCAGCCCCGAAACATGGGAGCGCGTGGCCGGTGCCAGCGCCAGCACCGAACCAACAAGGGTGATGGCACCGACGATCGCCCACGCAGCCGGTCGAGCATCGGCGAGGAGTTGCCAAGCGGCGATGGGAGTGGCCAGACCAACCGCAAAGGCGGCCACGCGCTGCGCGTCGGAAGCGCGGCGGGCGATCCAGCTGCGATTGAGCGCTCCACCGACGGCAAGCCCCTCACGCAGTCCCAGGTCAAGCCCCCACGAGGTCAACAAGAACCGGGAGACGTTGTGCGCCACGAGCAGCACGCCGACCACCCAAGCGCCTGCCCATGGTGACGCGGCGAGCGCCAGCCCCATCAGCGCCGGCACCTGGCCCGCCCAGACGAGTTGGTCGCCGATCGCCCCAAGCGGTCCCGACAACGCGACGCGAAGCCGCGAAATTTGCGCCGGATCGACGCCGTCTCGCTCGGCACGTACCACCGCGCCGACCGCGATGCCCGCAAGATACGGGTGTGAGTTGAAGAACTCCGCCGATCGCGCAACGGCAGCGCGGCGTTCGGTGGGCGCGCTCGCCGCGTAGAGGTCGCGCAGCAATGGCGCCGAGGCGTGCCCAACACCGATGCCGGCCATCCGCTCGTACGTCCACGCGGCCTGCACACCGTAGAGGCGGATGAGGGCGGCGAGGCGCGGCGTCATCCGAGCAGCACGACGGCAACACCGGTTGCCAGGCCTACGGCGTACCACCGACGCCGGGCACCCTGCCCCGCGCTGCGCAATGCGCCGCCGATCGCCGCGATCAATCCGCCCGCAATGGTAGCCCACGAGAGCCACTCTGCGCGCGCCACGTTCTCCCACGTGACACTCATCGCGATCGCCGCGATCAGCAACGCGCAGATGCCGAGGAGGAACGACCTGGCGGTATCCCGGAGCAGACCGTTGCGCTGCAGTTCCCAGATCGCGCGGGCGTCGCCGGCGGCAACCCGCTCAAGCCGGCGTTGCACCGAAGCCCCATTAAATCTGCGAAGGCGCTGAATGGTCCACCCGCCGAACACCGCGACCGGCAACGCGACCACGCCGGCGATCCCTGCGACCAGCGGCATCGGCACGACAGCGGACGCCACCCCAGCGGCCACTGAAGCCGCGCCGAAGTCGGGGTAACGGGCCGCCCCGATCGGGAGGACATCGAGCGCGTACAATTCGAGCACCATCCCGGCGAGCAATCCCGACTCAACATTGCCGACGATCGCACCGGCGACGGTGGCGGCGACCAACGGACGTGAGAGCAGGCCCTGCGGAACCGTCGCCAAGTCAATGCCGGCGATTGTCGCCCAGAACAGGAGCGCCATGATGACGAGCGGGGAGGTCACGGCAGGATCTCCTCGAGCGGCACCGCCGGCGTCGTGGGGAGGTCCTGGGCGGTGACGTCGGCGCCGGCGACAACCAGCTGCCGCAACAGCAACTCCTCGTCAGGCGCGAGGTACAGGTAGCGAAGGTGCTCGGTGCGATCCCCCCGGTGGTGAATGCCGCCAAGATTGATGCGACGAACGAGGTCGGGACGTGCTGCATGGAGCGCCGCCATCGTCTCAAGATCTCCGGTGAGCACGATGCCGGTGCGACGGTCAGCCTCCCAGTCGGGGAGCAGCACGACGGCCTCGTCAACATCCGCGAAGACCACATCGACCCCCTCGGGGACCGCCATCCGATACAGATCTTGTTCCCACGCACTCGCGCGCACGCCAGGATCGATCAATACAATGAAGTGGGCGCCGAGCGGACGGCCCCAACCGATCACGACCTGTCCATGCACCAGCCTGTCGTCCACTCGATAGAGGGCCACTCCCATCAGCGGGCCGCAACTGCCCGGGCGCCAACCGCGGCGATGTGTTCCGCGACCGCATCCGGATCGCCGTCGCGATGGAAGATGAACTCCACCAGCATGGCCAGATTGACGCCCGTGACGACCCGCACGCCCTGCTTCTCACCGAGTCGCCGCATCGCCGCCACCATGCATGAGCCGCTGGGCATGTCGATGAACACGATGGCCGACGCATCGCCCACCGCCTGGGTGATCTTTTCCTCGAGCGTGCCGCGGTCGCAATCGACATTCGACACCGCGACCAAGCCGCTGTCGCTACCTGCGATCTGCTCGGCGGCTCCGATCATGGCAGCGGCCAGTCCGGCATGCGCAACCACAACACCCTTCAAGTGGGTCATTCGAAATCATCCCTCAGGTACTCGCGGACGCCGCGTTTCTCACGCATCCGCTTGATCAAACGTTCGTTGAAGGCGCTGGCTACGTCGATGCCGCTGTAGCGGAGGAGGTGCATCATGGCCACGACCTCCGCGATCACGGTGACGTTCTTCCCCGGGTTGAGCGGCACGACCATGCGAGGCACCGCCACATCCAGGATGTTGACGGTCTCGCGTTGCAGCCCGGTCCGATCTGCCTCCTGCGCGGTCTCCCAGTCCTCCAGCTGCACCACGACCTCGATGCGCTTCTGCTGGCGAACCGCGCGCACCCCGAAGAGAGCCGGCAGGTCTATCAGGCCGACACCACGAATTTCCATGTGATGGGCCGCCAGCTCGTGTCCTTGCCCGATCAGGACGTCGTTGCCACGGCGCGTCACCTTGACCACATCGTCCGCCACGAGGCGATGTCCACGTTCGACGAGATCCAGCACGCACTCACTCTTCCCGATCCCCGATCGGCCCTGAAAAAGGAGTCCGACCCCGTAGACGTCGGCCAGCGACCCGTGCAGCGTTGTGTGGGGTGCGAACGCCTCCTCGAGCATCGGCTTGATCTTGCGATAGAATGCCGCGGTCTTGAGGCTGCTGCGGATCACGGGGATCAGGCGCGCCGCCGCAAGCTCCAGCAACGGCTCGGGCGGTTCCAGCCCCTTGGTAATGAACACGGCCGGAAGATCATGCTGGAAGAAACCCTCGAGCGCCGTGGTGCGCGCCTCGAGGGTGAGGGAGCAGAGATAGCTGATCTCGGTCTCGCCGAGGACGTGCAGGCGGTCCGGCATGAATCGTCCGTGATAGCCAGCCAGCGCGAGGCCGGGCGACGCGATGTCGGCGTCGGGAACGAGTCGGTCGAGCCCGACGTCGCCGGTCAGTGGCTCGAGCTTCAACTCGGCATTGGTGACGAAATCGCGGAAGCGCAACGGTCAGTCGGCCGAGTCGCGCCGCACGCGACGCGCGCGCGACGTGAAGCTCGTGACTTGGCGGCGCAGCCTCTGTTCAGCACGATCGAGCGCCGAGCGGTGCTCCATCCCGTCAGCACTCGCCACCAGCGTCGGCCCGCCGGCGCATTGGAGACGCAGCTCCGCCGCGGGATGCCCCGCCACTGTGTCGAACACCGCAGTGGCCTCGACGGCCCGGGTGGTGAGTCCGCCCAGTCGCTCGAGCACTTCGGTGGCACGGGACCGCAGTGCGTCGTCGACGGCGACGTGTCGGCCGGTGATGGTGGTCCGCATGACTACCTCCTTCATTCCGAGAACGACGACGGGGGAACCTGCCCCGCCACGAGGTCTTGCAGGTGCCGCTCGACTTGATCCGCAGCCACATCCCAGCTCAATCGCTCGGCGTGTCGGCGCGCCTCTCTGCCGAGGCTCGCAACCAGGTCCGGGGCATCATCAAGGTGCATCATTGCCTCCGCCAGCGCGACCGGGTCGCCATGCGGCACCAGCAGGCCGGTTACGCCTGCGCGGACCGAATCGCGCAGGCCGGGAGAGTCGGAGGCGATCGAGGGGGTCCCACATGCGGCCGCCTCCATCACCGTGATGCCCCATCCTTCCTTCGGGGAAGGAAATACGTTGGCGACCGCTCGCCGCAAGAGCGAGAGCTTCGTGGCGTCGTCGACGAAGCCCCGAAACCGGACGAGATCGGCTACCTCGCGCTCGACGGCCCGACGTTCCAGTCGGGCTTGATCATCGCCCGAGCCCGCGATGTCGACCGTGAGATCGCGGGATCGCCCGCGCGCGATGGCGACCGCATCGATCAGATGTTCGATTCCCTTGTAGCGTTTGAGGCGTCCGAGATAGACAAAGTGCCCGGGATCACGGGTGTGCGTGCCGAGGGGGGTGTATCGGGCCGCGTCGACGCCCGGATACACCACGGCGATTCGATCACGCGGGATGCCGCGGGCCACGAGGTCGTCACGGGTCGAATCACTGATCGCATGAAACCACGCGTTGGCGTAGACGGACGGGATCCGACGCTCAGCCGCCCAGACCATGGCCGCCAGGGGCCAGGACACCTCATCGAACGCGGTCGTGCCGAACAGGTGCGGAACGAGCGCGTATACCGGTCGATCAGTGAGGGTCGGTGTGCAGAGCGGAATCTTGTTGATGTCATCGACGACCACATCGGCCGGCTCGTGCGCCAGCTCGCGTCGGATCGCGTCACGGCCCACGAGCGCGAACGAGTGGCGATCGCCAGCGCGAGTGACCGCCACACCGCTGACATTCTCGCGCGCCGGTGCACCCGGGAACCCGGAGCAGACCAGGCGGACCCGGTGACCGCGTGTTGCAAGGCGGGTGAAGATCTCGAACAAGTGTATTTCCGCGCCGCCCGACTGTGGGTTGCGGATGTCCTGCCAGTTGACGAGCAGGATGTTCATGTCGGCTTCAGAGACGCCCGAGATCGCGCGCGACCCGGTCGAGCACGCCGTTGACGAACGCAGGTGCGCGCGGTCCCGCAAATCGCTGCGCCAGCCACACGGCCTCATCGATCACCACTTTCGCCGGGAGGACCCCGAGGAGCAACTCGTGGATCGCAATGCGGAGGACCGACCGCTCCACGATCGCGATACGTTCGATGCGCCAGTTCTCCGCAGCGGCCTGCGCCAGCCGATCGATCTCGGGGCGACGCGCCATTACGCCTTCGACGATTGCCTGGGCCTCGTCGGCGATCGCCGGTTCGGGTCCGGTCAGGCGACCGAGTCCGCGCGCGGCGGCGCCTGCAGGGTCTCCAGTGGCCTCGACGGCATAGAGCAATTGCAACGCCCGCGCGCGGCGCTTCGACTCGACGCGGAGGGTCATCGCGTTCCGAGGGCCTGCAGGAGGTGCGCGGTGCGGATTGCGGCGTCGGCGGCGTCGCGCCCCTTGTTGCCGGCGCTGCCGCCAGCACGCGCCGTGGCCTGCTCCATCGTGTCGCACGTCAGGAGGCCGAGCCCCACCGGAACGCCGGAGTTCACGGCGGCGTCACCCAGGGCGCGCGCAGTTTCGCCGGCGACAAAATCGAAATGGGGTGTGTCACCGCGGATCACAACGCCGATGGCCACGATGGCGACGTGCCGATGTGCCTCGGCGAGCTGGCGCACCACGACGCCCAGCTCGAACGCGCCTGCGACATGAACGACGTCGATGTCGTCGGCGTTGAAGCCCGCTTCGCGACATGATTCGAGGGCACCGTCGACGAGCCGCGACGTGATGCGACCGTGGTACCGGGACGCAACGAGCGCGATCCTTCCCGTCGCCATGAGGCGACCCTCATACTCCGTCACCGGGTCAGTGCGCGAGCAGGTGGCCAAGCTTGTCGCGCTTGGCATCGAGGTAGGCACGATTTTCCGGGGTGGCGTCGGTCAGCAATGGAATGCGCTCGACGATCTCGAGGCCGTACCCATCGAGGCCAACCAGTTTCCGCGGATTATTGGTGAGAATGCGGAGCGTGGTGAGTCCGACGTCGCGGAGGATCTGGGCACCGATCCCGAAGTCCCGGAGGTCAGCCTTGAACCCGAGGTGCTCGTTGGCCTGAACGGTGTCGTGCCCCGCGTCCTGCAGCTCGTATGCGCGGAGTTTGTTGAGCAGCCCGATCCCCCGCCCTTCCTGATCGAGGTACACGATCACGCCCCGCCCCGCCTCCGCGATCTTCTCCATCGCGCGGTGAAGCTGGATGCCACAGTCGCAGCGAAGCGAATGGAAGACGTCGCCGGTGAGGCACTTCGAGTGCATTCGGACCATCACGTCCTGTTCCCCCGCGACCTCGCCGTGCACGAGGGCGACATGCTCGGCCCCGTCGACGTCGTTGCGATAGCCGATCACTCGCCATTCGCCCGCCTCGGTGGGCAAACGCGCTTCGGCCACCCGGTGCACGAGCTGTTCGGTGCGCAACCGGTACGCCACGAGATCCGCCACCGTGATCAACGTGAGCCCGTGGATCGTTGCGAACCGCTCGAGTTGCGGGAGGCGCGCCATCGAGCCATCGGCGTCCATCACCTCGCAAATCACGCCGGCGGGGGTGAAGCCCGCCAGGCGCGCGAGGTCGACGCTCGCCTCGGTGTGGCCCACCCGTTGCAATACGCCGCCGGGTTCGGCGCGGAGCGGCGAGATGTGTCCGGGGCGACGGAGATCGGCAGGAGACGCGTCGGGCGCCGTCGCGACGCGAATTGTCGTTGCTCGATCGGCGGCCGAAATTCCCGTTGTGACGCCGAATCGTCGATGCGCATCGATCGTGATCGTGAAGGCAGTCGACATTGCCTCGGTGTTACGCTCCACCATCTGCGGCAAGTCGAGTCGGGTGCAGGCCTCGGGTGTGAGCGCGAGGCAAATCCAGCCCCTGGCGTGCTGCGCCATGAAATTGATCAGCTCGGGCGTGATCGCGTCGGCGGCGCAGACGACGTCGCCCTCATTCTCCCGGTCCTCGTCGTCGACGACGACGATCATGCGGCCAGCACGAAGATCGGCGATCGCCTGTTCAATCGTCCCGATCGGCATCAGGCGCCCCGCACCGTGCGCTGCGACGCGAGCATCTGCTGGACGTACTTCCCCACTGCATCTCCTTCCACGTGGACTGCATCGCCGGGGCGACGTTCGCCCAGCGTGGTGTGCTCCAAGGTAAACGGGATCAACGCCACCTGGATCACGCCGTCGGCCCCCATCCCGTTGATCGTGAGCGACACGCCATCGACGGCGATGGATCCCATCGGCACCGATGCGCCGGAGACCACCGGCGGGACGGCTAGTTCCATCATGCACGCGTCGGCACGCGTGGTGAGGGATCGGACCGTCGCCACGCCATCGACGTGCCCCTGAACCAGGTGCCCGCCCAGCCGGTCAGCCGCCCGGAGCGCCCGCTCGAGGTTCACCCGTCGACCGTCGTCGTAAGCGGCAAACAGGGTGCGATCCAGCGAGCTGGCGATCACGTGCGCGTCGAATGCGCCACCTTGGCAGCCGGTCACGGTGAGACAGGCCCCGTTGACCGCTATGCTCTCGCCCTCGATCAGGTCATTCCACGGGCACGTCACCGTGATGTCGCGGCCGCCATCACCACCGTCTCGCACCGCAATCGATCCCATTGCTGTCACGAGTCCGGTGAACATCAGTGCTCCATCACAAGAAGGGTATTGTCGCCCAGCGCTTCACGACTGACGGTGCGCCAGCGCCGCGCTGCCGTCACTGATGCGGGATTGACCTCCGGCCAGGCCCGCGTCCCCTGCCCCAGCCACACCGGTGCCTCGATCATGCACACGCGGTCGACGAGATCGGCGTTCAGCAGCGCACTGGCGAGATGTCCGCCTCCCTCGACCAGGATCGAGTCGATACCCCGCGCACCCAGTGCGGTGAGCGCGCCGTCGATCCCATCGGCGGTGATCACGGTTGCGCTCGTGCTGTCCAGTCTCTCGCGACGCTCGGCTGGTGCGCGTGGCGACACCACAATGATGGGGGAAACACCGCCGTCGTGTAGCAGCGACAGCGAGGCGTCGGTCCGTGCCGACCGGTCAAACACCACCCGTTCCGGTGCGACCCGCGGCGCAATCGTTCCGCGAGCGGTGAGGCGAGGCGCGTCAGCGATCGCCGTGTGCGCGCCCACCCCGATTGCTCCGACATTGGCACGCAGCCGGTGCACCCAGTCACGCGCAGCTTCGCCGGAAATCCAGCGGGACTGACCGGCCGAGTCGGCGATGAAACCGTCGACGCTCACCGCAAGCTTCACGATCACGAATGGGCGAGCGCCTCGGTGGAACCGATGCAGGAACCGCCAGTTCTGCCAGGCCGCTTCATCCGCCAACACGCCCCGCACCACCTCCACACCCTGTGCCTCGAGCGCCTCGGCGCCACCTGCTGCGGTAGGATCGGGATCCTCGAGCGCGAGCACGACGCGCGCGACGCGGTGCTCCAACACCGCAACCACGCACGGCGGCTGTTTTCCCTGGTGCGTGCAGGGCTCGAGGGTCACGTATAGCGTGGCTCCGCGTGCCGCATCGCCCGCCGCGGAGAGCGCCATCGCCTCGGCATGCGACGCGCCATGCTCGGCGTGCCAGCCTTCACCCACGACCGTGCCGTCGCGGACGACAACGGCACCGACGAGCGGGTTTGGATGCACACGCCCCCACCCCCGCTCAGCAAGGGTGAGGGCGCGGGTCATCGCCGTCTCGGCAACCGTGAGGTCAGAACGCGACGCGAATTCCTGCACCACCGAAGACCCGTGCGTCCGAGGGATCGTTCTGCTCGAAGGTCGTTCCGAGCCCCAGATCGGAACCCTGCTGTCGCCCGAGCTCCGCCGCAAGCCGGACACCGCCCAGCGACAGCGCGGCGTTCAGGAATCCCATCGACCGTGTGTCCCTGAGCGCGATGCGAATCGCGGGCTGGATCGCATTGGTAACCGGATCCCGGTAGGTGATGTCGGCGTCGCCGCTGAAGCGATCGCGTCCGACGCCCGCGGCAACGACGAGCGGACCGAGCGACTTGCCGACCACTACCCGAACGCTGGTGGCGCCGAGGTTGGAGCCGAATGCATACCGATCAGCGCCGGCAACATCGCCGACCTCGATCCGCGGCAGTGAACGCCGCATCACGCTGACCGAAAGCGTGGGCACGGCGCCGTAACCCCCCAGCACCGTCAGCCGTGCGCCGTACGCAAACGCCAACGCCACCGATCCAAGCCGGGTTGCGTCGTCACTCACCCGGACCTTGTCGATCTGGTCAGTGGGCAGGAGCTGCGCCGCACCGAGCGCATCAACCGCGAGGTTGCCGTGACAGATCCCGCGGAACACCCCCACCGCCGCCTCAACGCTCGGCGCCGGTGCGGTCACCGTCGCGTCCGCTGCAACGACGCGGCCATTGCCGGCATAGTTGAGGTCAGGCGTCACGACCCGCGCCGCGTTGACGCGCAACCCGATGGATGCGTGGGGGAAGCCGCCGAGCGACGCGTCCGCGCCCAGCGCGGGGTTGCCACCGGCGACGAGCAACCCGACCACCGGGTGGAAGACGCGAGCGCCGTCCACGCCAGCGTCACAGACGTTGCGCGTCCGCTCGAGAGGCTGATTCGCGCACTGCGCGTTGGTCTGCGCCTGAATCGGCGCGAAGGATGCCGCCATCAGCACGGCGAGGGCGAAAAAGGTCCGGATCACGAGCACTCCATTCACGTGAAGTGCACACCGTGGCCGCCGGCGCGGACTTCACCACAGATCCAGGTCGGCACTCCCGCCGTGGCCGCGGCGGCCTCGACGATCGTCACGGCATCCGGCGGCACTGCCGCGATCATGCCGACCCCAAGATTGAATACGTCCCGCATCTCGGCCACTGACACACCTCCGCCCCGCGCGATCGCCGCAAACAGCGGCGGCCAATCCCACGATGCAGTGTCGATCAGGGCCTGACACCCAACGGGCAACACGCGGACCAGGTTCCCGGCGATCCCGCCGCCGGTGATGTGTGCGAGCCCATGGAGCCGCCCGATGACAGGTCGCAGGGCGGTGTCGTAGCTGCGATGCACGGCGAGCAGTGCATCGACCACCGAAGTATCGGTTCCGGGCACAGCATCATCGAGGGCGAGCGCCATCGTCTCGAGGAGCACCTCGCGCGCCAGCGTGTAGCCATTCGTGTGCAGTCCGGTGGAGGCGAGCGCCACCAGTATATCGCCCGGCGCAATTGCATCACCATGCATCGCCTGGTCTTCCTCGACCACACCGATGATCGTGCCGGCAAGGTCGAATGTTTCCGCCGCGTAGAGGCCAGGCATCTGGGCCGTCTCCCCACCGGCGAGCGCCATCCCATGGACTCGGCAGCCGCGCGCGATCCCCTCGACCACTCCCGCGATCATGGTGACGGGGAGTCGATGGCCCGCGATGTAGTCCATGAATGCAATCGGCTGGGCGCCGTGCACCAGGATGTCGTTGACCGAATGGTTGACGAGATCCTCGCCAACGGTGTCGTACCGCCCCGACTGCTGTGCCACAAGTACCTTCGTGCCCACACCGTCGGTGCTCATCACCAGCACCGGCGAACGCAGTCCACCCGGGATACGCACCATCCCGCCGAACGCTCCGATCATGCCCACGGAGAGATTGGTCTGCGTCGATCTCACGAGTTCGCCGATCCGCGCCTTCGCTTCATCTGCCTGCATGAGGTCGACGCCCGCGGCGGCGTAGCGTGCTCCAGTCACGAGATCTGTTCCGCGATCGGGATGTGCGTCAGGTCGACGAAGTGTCTCACCCGCTGCTCGACATCGTCGGTCGTCACGCCCTCGAAGCCCTTCACGTCGAAGCCCGACACTGACCATGAGCCCATCGCCGCGCCGTAGACCATCGCCCGCCGCAGGTGATCGGTGTCGACGGTACCCGCACGCGCGAGGTACCCCATGAACCCGCCCGCGAACGCATCTCCGGCCCCGGTCGGGTCGAATACTTCCTCGAGCGGGTAGGCCGGTATGTGGAAGGTGTGATCGCGCTCAATCAGCAACGCGCCGAATTCCCCCTGCTTGATGACGACTCGCTCCGGACCGTGATCGAGGATCCAGCGACCGGCCCGGTGAACGTTCCAGTCGCCGGAGAGTTCGCGCGCCTCGCCGTCGTTGACCATCAGCATGTCAACCCGCTCCAGCAACGCCATCAGCGCATCACGCTTCGACTGGATCCAGTAGTTCATGGTGTCGCAGGCGACGAGTACCGGCTCACGCACCTGGTTCAGCACGTCAAGCTGCAATTCGGGGTCGATGTTACCAAGAAAGACAAACTTCGCATCCTCAGCGCCGGCCGGAAGCCGAGGCCGGAAGTCGGCGAAGACCCCGAGCCGGGTCTCGAGCGTCTCGCGACTCTGCAGGTCGTAGGAGTACTTGCCCCGCCACCGGAACGACTCGCCGGCGACACGTTCGACTCCCGACCAGTCGATGCCGCGGGCAGCGAGACGATCGAGTTCCGCGACGGGATAGTCGTCCCCCACCACGCCGACGACCTGCACGGGGTGGAGCAGCGACGCGGCCACCGCAAAGTGGACCGCCGATCCACCCAGGGCATCGGCGGTCTCACCGAACGGAGTCGAAACGGAATCGAGTGCCACGCTGCCGACAACGAGGAGTGTCATGTGATCACATCCGGTCTGGGGCGGAGATGCCAAGAAGCGTGAGGCCGTTGGCCAGTACCTGCCGGGCGGCGCGGGCGAGCAGGAGGCGGGCATGCTGCACCTCCGCGGCTTCACCGAGAACGCGGCAACCATGGTACCAGCCGTGCACCATGCGGGCCAGTTCCTCGAGGTAGGTCGTGATCCGGTGTGGCTCGTGTTCCCGTGCCGCGCGCGCGACTGCTTCGGGGAATGCGGTCAGCTTGCGCAACAGGTCGCGATCGGCGTCGCCGAGAACCGACAGGTCGATCTCGCCGGTGGTCGAATCCGGATCTGTGTCGGCTGCGCGGAAGATCCCGTTGAGTCGGGCATGCGCCATCTGGACGTAATACACCGGGTTCTCGTCTGTGCGCGACTTCGCCAACTCGATGTCAAACACGAGATGCGAGTCGCCGCGGCGCATCAAGAACCAGTACCGTGCCGCATCAACACCGGTTTCCTCGTACAAGTCGCGCAGGGTGACAAAGTCGCCCGACCGCTTCGACATCTTCACCTCGTCGGTGCCGCGCACCACCTTGACGAGTTGCACCACCGAGATCGAAAGCCATTCCTCGGGGATATTCAGCGCTTGGAGACCGGCCTGCATCCGGGGGATGTACCCGTGATGATCGGCGCCCCAGACATCGATCGCCTGATCAAAGCCGCGACGATGCTTGCCGAGGTGGTAGGCCATGTCGGGGACGAAGTAGGTGTAGGTGCCGTCCTGCTTCCGGAGCACCCGGTCGCGATCATCGCCCCAGGTGCTGGTGCGCAACCAGAGTGCGCCCCCTTCCTCGAAGGTGTGCCCGGCCGCGGTCAGGTGGGCGACAGTTGCATCGACATCGCCAGCGTCATAGAGGTGTTGTTCGCTCGATATGACGTCGAAGTGCACCCCGAAATCGGCGAGGGTGGCGTCCTGCTCGGCGCGCTGCATCACGAGGATCAGTTCGCGGCACCGCGCCACCCCGATGTCAGGGGTGTGTTCGGAGAACGTTGTCCCTTCCTGATCGAGGATGACCCGCGCTGCATCCTCGAGATAGGCGCCGTGATAGCCGCCCTCGGGAATCTCACCATCACGCCCGGCGGCTTGCTGGATACGCGCCCACAGCGACTGCGCAAGGCGATCGATCTGCACGCCCGCATCGTTGACGTAAAACTCACGCACCACATCGTGCCCAGTCCACTCGAGCAGCGTGGCAATGCCGTCGCCCTGTGCCGCGCCGCGACCGTGCCCGACGTGGAGGGGCCCAGTAGGATTGGCGGACACAAACTCGACGTTGACGCGCATTCCGGCGCCGGTGTCGGAGCGTCCGTAGGAATCGCCAGCGGCGATGATGGCTAAGTGCGACGCGGCGAGGGTGTCGGTGGCAAGGCGAAAATTGAGGAATCCTGGCCCGGCGATCTCGACCGCGCTCGCACCGGTCGCAGACATATCAAGCGCTGCCACCACACGATCCGCCACGGCGCGCGGGTTGGTGCGCTCGCGGCGGGCGATGAGCATCGCGAGGTTGGTGGCGAAATCGCCGTGCGAAGGATCCCGCGGTTGCTCAAGCGTGAAGTCGAGGTCACCGGCGCCCAACACTACGGAAACGCGACTCAGTTCAGCGCGGAGCGCGTCACTCACGCGGTATCGGCCTTGGGGCTAGCAGCGGGCGTCGCGGCGACCGGCTTCGTCGGCTTCGTCCCTTCGGTGCCCGACCCCCCTGCGGCGGGCGTGGCCGGCTTGGTCCCTTCACTGGCGGAGGCTGGCTCTCCCGAAACAGCGCCGTCGCGGCGCGCGCCCTTTCCATCCTTGCCGTAGTCGGTGATGTAGAAGCCGGTGCCCTTGAAGATCAGGCCTGCGCCGCCGGATATGGCACGAACAGCTTCCGCCCCGCACACCGTGCAGACGGTAAGGGCTGGTTCGGACATCTTCTGGATGCACTCGAAGGCATGACCTTCGGCGCATCGGTATTCGTACGTCGGCATCCCGCGACTCCGGTGGCTAACATGAAGCAACCATGAAAGATAGGCGCCTAGGCCTAGGTCCTCAACCAAAAGCGCCCCGGCCCCGCCATTGCAGGACCGGGGCGCGCCGTGCATCGGCGGTCAGGACGCCGGGGCGACCGTGAACGTCTTGACCATCCCCAGCATAAGATGCGGCGTGCCACTCGCATCGGGCACGAAGCACGTCACGAGGTACTCTCCCGACTCGAGGTTGGCTGTCCACCACTGCTCCACACCCGGAGAGATCGCCCCTCCGCCTCCCATGGCCGTCCCCTGAATCGGCCCGGTATAGCCCGGCGCGACGGATGCGCCGAAGCTCTCCACAGTGGCACCCGGCGCGAGTTTCACCAGCACCAGTTCGTGGATCGCGGGTCCCGCATTGGTGATGCGGAACGTGCGCATCCCAGCGGTCATGGTTGGCAGCTCGAACGCGAAATCCTTGAGCTGGATGTCTGCGTCGGCCGTCGGATGGGTCGCTGCAACCGGCTCACCTGCGACGGTGATCGGTCGAACCATCCCCTTCGTCAGGTGCGGCGCACCATCGGCCGGGTCGGGGATGAAGCAGAGTAGGACATAATTCCCGGCAGGGAGGTCGACGGCCGCACCGGTCGAGTTGCCGGGACCGATCGAGCTCGCGGCCCCGTAGAACGTCAACCATTCAGGCGTCTCGACACCTTGCTTGGCCATCTCGGCTTCGACGTCCGCCATGGTCTTGCCGTCGCCGATGCGGGCAAGGATGGCGTGGTGCTCCTGCGCGCCGCTGTTGACCAGGGTGAATGCCGTCATGCCCGGGGAGATCGTGTCAGGCGCCGCGAAAGTGAACTCGGTCGCCGTGATCGTGACCTGCTGGGGAGCAACGATTTCCTCGATGGCGTCGGCGGTTTCGGCTTTCGGGCTGCAGCCTGCGACCAGCACGACTGTTGACGCGATGGCAAGCACGTGACGCATGAAAACTCCGGGTTATGGGAATGGAGCAACTGCACGGATTGTTGATGATGTCTGGATAGTACAGCGTGGGACGTGATGCGTCTAGCCAAGCGCGTCGAGGTCGGCGAGTACTCTGTCGTCGATCCGGTGCCCTCCGTCGAACTCATGAACCCGTACCGGCGCGCCCCCAGCCCGCATGCGCTCGGCGTCCGCCAACACCGTACCGCGAGGCGTACGGGTGTCGCGAGCCCCCACCACGTAATCGATGGTCCCTCCCGCTACCCGGGACACCAGCTGTATGGGGTCGACGTCGAGCGGGACGGTGCCGCCCCAGCACACCAGCCGGTCGACTTCGAGCGGCGCATGCACCAACAGCCGCGCACCAGCGGCCACGCCCTGCGAGAAACCATGTACCTCGAGCCTGGCGCATGCCGCCCGCAGCGGGGTGACGACCTGTGTCAGGTAAGGGAGCAGGTCGGCGAGGTCTTCGTCGCGGGCTTCGCGTGTCATCCACGATGCGCCCACGCGCCGTGTGCCCTGGAACTCGACGTAGAAACGCGACAGAGCCTCCGGGGCCACGAGCACCCGACCAGGTCGGGCGGCCGCGCGGAACCAGTGGAGAATGCCCTGGGCCAGCATCCCGTAGCCGTGCAGGATGAGCCAAATCTCGCTCGCCGAATCGAGATCACCGACAATTCCTATTCGCGCATGTCGGTTGACGATGAGGGACTGAAAGGTTGGTATCGTCACGACTCGAGTGCTGCGAGCACGGCGTCGGACGAGCCGATCCCGGCCTTGAGGCGAACCAACTGCAGTCTCACTTCGTCGAGACGAGTGACCACCGCAGCGCGCTGCTGCCGCGCCGCTGTCATGTGCTCACCAAGCTCTGCCACAACCGCGTCACGCCGCGTCGAATCGCCGCCGGTGGGGGTCGGCATGGAGGCGTCCAGCATGGCGCTGCTGAGCTGCGCCTCGCGCGCGCCGAGCACGTCAAGTTCGCGCTCCATGTCGGTGAGGCGGGCATCGATACCGCGAAGGTCGCGTCGTAGCGCAGCAGGAAGCGCGATCAGGACCGTCCTCGGCCCGCCTCTGGTAACACGTGCCCCGGTGTCCGCGCCGCGGGTATCGTCCGCGCCCTTCATCCGCCAAGCAGAGAGCCGGAAAATGGTACGACCCAGTGTGCTCCGCCAAAACGCCGCCTGAACCACCGCAAGTGGATTCGGTTTCAGGGGATCCGATGCCAGAAGTGTTACGCCAAGTCCGAACGCAACGGCCGCCGAGATGGCGATGATGATGCCGGGTCCGCTGACAAGGAACTGGCCTGGTCGGCCAACCAACGGCTGGCGCATTGACGTGCGGACGAGCAGGATCGCAATAGGCGCCCACGCCAGCGAGCCCCATGCAACCCGGATCCGACGACTACGGCGCCTCATCTCGTCGGGCGATGCCCTGATGGCGTCGCGAGCCGCCGCGTCTTCCGCGCGGATGCTCGCGACCGCGGCCTCGACGTCACGATATCTGAATCCCTGGCGCACCAACATGCGAATTCGGCTCACCGCCTGCACCCCGAGCCCCCAGAACGCGGCGACGATCACCGCCGCGGCGAGCCACCAGTCCTGATTGTGGGGGTTTCCGGCCTTGCTCTGGACAACGACCCGCAGGGCAAGACCGAGGGCGAACATTGCAAACACCGTCGATCCGAACCGCTGCAAGAAACCACGCATCGCGGGCGGGACCTCGGGTGCGGCCCGGCGCAGCACATCGAGTGCCGAAGCGAGCGCCTCACCGGACGCCCATCGATCGTCCGGCGACTTGGCGAGGCAACGCTCCACCGCTTCAATCATCTCGGCGGGCAGATCGGGACGGAGCAGTGCCAGCGATGGCGGCGCTTGCGTGAGGTGCATCGCCAGCAGCGCGGTCGGCGATGCGCTGTCGAAGGGAAGCTTGCCCGAAAGCATGTAGTACCCCACGACACCGAGCGAGTAAATGTCACTCCGTCCGTCCACGGTGTCTGCCGAAGCCTGCTCCGGGCTCATGAACTCCGGCGTCCCGACGATCTCTCCAACGCGGGTCAGGCCCTCGCCCACCGGCATCGCACCGGCGCTGCGCGCAATGCCGAAATCCGTGATGAGCGCGCGGCCCGATGCCCGCTCCACCAGGATGTTGTCGGGTTTGACGTCCCGATGCACCACCCCGCGTCCATGCGCGTACGACAGGGCCCAGGCCATTTCCTGCAGTACCCGCACCGCCTCAAGCACGCTGATGGGGCCCGAACGGCGCACCTTCGCGCCGAGGGTCTCGCCATCCACGAAGCCCATGACAAAAGCCAGCAAGCCATCGCGTTCTTCGATGCCGTGCACCGGAACGATGTTGGGGTGCGAGAACGAGGCCGCTACCCGTGTTTCCCGCAAGAACCGCTCTCTGAGGTCGGGATGACTGCTCAGCTCGGGCGGGAGCACTTTGATGGCGACCGGACGATGGAGGCGGACATCGCGAGCGAGAAACACCGCACCCATCCCGCCCCGACCGATCTCTCGCTCGACGGCATACTGGTCTCCCAGCGCGTGCTGCAAGGAGTCCAGGTCAGTGTTGGTCATTCGCTCGCCCCGCGGTAGGTGCCCCACGTGTCGCGCAACACATCACTGATTTCGCCGATCGTGGCGCGCGCGCGAACGGCCTCAATGATCGTTGGCATCATCGGCGTGTCGCTGTCCGCCGCGTGCCGAACATCCGACAGCGTCCTCGTCACCAGCGACCCATCACGGCTCGTGCGGACGTTGGCCAGCCGCTGATGTTGTTCCCGTTCCAGCGATCCGAAGTCGGGGGCCGCGATTACTCGTGCCGCCGCGGCATCAGTGAACCGATTCACACCGACAACCGTGAGCTCACCCGCCTCGAGGGCCTGTTGCGCCGCCCACGCACTGTCCGCAATCGCGCGCTGGAAAAAGCCGGCCTCGACGGCAGCCGCCGCGCCGCCCATCGCATCGACTTCCTCGATCAGCGCGCGTGCCTCGGCTTCGACTCGGTCGGTCAGCGACTCGATATACCAGCTGCCGGCCAGCGGGTCGACTGCGTCGCCGAGTCCGCTCTCAAACGCGAGGATTTGCTGGGTTCTGAGCGCCAGTGTGGCCGACTCCTCGCTTGGTAGCGCGAGAGCTTCATCGTAGCCGTTGGTGTGCAGCGACTGGGTGCCGCCAAGCGTGGCCGCCAGCGCCTGCACGGTGACGCGCACCACGTTGTTCATCGGCTGTTGCGCCTGCAGCGTGACCCCGCCGGTCTGGGTGTGGAACCGAAGCCGGGCGGTCGTGTCGTCAGCGTCGAAGCGCTCCCGCATCAGCCGCGCGTAGAGGCGGCGAGCCGCCCGGAACTTGGCGACCTCCTCAAAAAGGTTGTTGTGCGCGGCGAAGAAGAACGACAGCCGCGGTCCGAAACGCTCGAGCGGCACGCCCGCCGCGATCCCCCGGCGGACATACTCCATCGCGTTGGCGAGGGTGAACGCGACTTCTTGCACCGCGGTGGAGCCGGCCTCACGCATGTGGTAACCGGAAATCGAGATCGGATTGAAGCTCATCTGCTCGTCAGCGACGAACCGGAAGATGTCAGTGACCAAGCGAAGAGACGGCTCGGCCGGGTAGATGTAGGTTCCGCGTGCGATGTACTCCTTGAGAATGTCGTTCTGGATCGTCCCCGACAGCGACCCGCGCTTCACGCCCGATTCCTCGCCGACCACCACGTACATTGCCAGCAACACGGCGGCGGTGGCGTTGATGGTCATGGATGTGGAAACGCCATCGAGCGGAATTCCGCCGAAAAGCACTGCCAGGTCGTCGACAGTGTCGATCGCCACGCCGACGCGGCCCACCTCCCCTGCGGCCATCGGGTGGTCGGAGTCATAACCCATCTGGGTGGGAAGGTCGAACGCGGTCGAGAGACCGGTCTGCCCTGCGGCCAGCAACGCGCGGAAACGGGTATTCGTGGCTGTCGCCGTGCCGAATCCGGCATACTGGCGCATCGTCCACGGCCGTTTGGTGTACATCCCGGGATACACCCCGCGGGTGAACGGGAACTGTCCCGGTTCACCGAGGTCGCGCGTTACATCCCCCTGCCAGGCACCGCCGCCCTTCGAGTCATCGTCCACTGTCACGAGCCTGCGTCCTGTGCGGCGATCACGGCGTTTACGTACTCCACGTCGCCCTTGCCGCCGATCACCAACGGTGTGCGCTGGTGCAGCGCGGTCGGGATGATGTCCAGGATACGCTGGCGACCGTCGCTGGCCGCCCCACCGGCACATTCGGCCAGGAAGGCCATCGGAGCGCACTCATACAACAGCCGCAGCTTGCCGAGCGGGTTCTTGTGGTCCCCAGGGTAGAGGAACACGCCTCCAGCGATCAGATTGCGATGGAAGTCCGCCACCAGGGCACCGACGTAGCGCGAGTTCTTGCCGGCGATGCGGTCGGGGTCATCGCCATGGAATCCGCGTACCGCACGCTGGATACCAGCGGACCAGCGCCCGAAGTTCGATTCGTTGATGCTGTAGTACTTGCCGACCGAAGGCGTGGTGATCTCGGGATGTGAGAGCAGGAACTCTCCGATGGTGGGATCGAGGGTGAAGCCATGCACGCCGTGTCCCGCTGAATAGACCATCATCACGCTCGACCCGTACATGACGTAGCCAGCCGCGACGATGTCGCGACCCGGCTGCAGCACGTCCTCGAGCGTGCCCGGTCCCTCCTTGGTACGTCGCAGGTAGATCGAGAAGATCGTGCCTACGGATGCATTGACGTCGATGTTCGAAGAGCCGTCGAGTGGGTCGAACAACACCGCGTACTTTCCGGCCGGGTAACCGTCCGGAATCGGGATCAACGTCTCGTCCTCCTCCGACGCCATCGCACAAACCCGACCGGTATGGTTGAGCGCGTTCTTCATGGTCTCGTTGGCGAAGACATCGAGCTTCTGCTGTTCCTCGTCCTGCACGTTCGTGCTGCCTGCAGTACCGATGATGCTCACCAGCCCGGCTCGGCGGATCTGCGATGCGATGATCTTGGCCGCGAGTGCAATGTCGTACAGGAGGTTGGTCAGCTCACCGGTGGCGTCAGGATGGAAGCGCTCCTGGTCGAGAATGAATCGTTCGAGCGTAGTCACCTGGGTTCGTTCGAGCACGGCGTCTCCTGGGACGAGTTCGGCGGGGCAGTTCGAATGTCGCGCGGGCGCGCCCGTTGCGCACCTCCACCTCATGACCATTGGTACTCACGTGGACGGTGCCGCCGACGTCGGTCCGCCAGACCGGTACCCCCGCGCGGGCGAGCCGTGCCAACGTCTCGGGTGCGGGGTGTCCGTACCGATTCCGACCGAGCGAGATGATCGCGGCCTGCGCGTGCAATCGGCTCAATAAGACATCGCCGGTCGCCCCGCGGGAGCCGTGATGCCCGACTTTGAGCACCGTAGCACCCGCCACCTCGGCGGCCCACACCGCCTCCGCCGGAATGCCTGCGTCACCCGCCAGCACAGCCACGAAGTCGCCGTAGCGCACCTCCAGCACGATCGAATCTTCGTTCAAGTCGATCCCCGATCCGCCCCATCCGCTCGCCGGATGGAGGACGCGGAATACGATACCGTCGATCGTCCAATGCTCGCCCGCACGCGCCACCCGCCACCGGGTTTCCCTCTCGCGCAACGTACCCAGCCAATCGAGGTATGAGTCGTCGGCGAAGGTCATCCCGGGTTCAAGCGCGAGCCTCACCGGTATGGCCCGGGCAAGAGCCGATGCGCCTCCGACGTGATCGCGATGGGCATGCGAGAGCAGAAAGACGTCGATGCGGCGGGCACCATGCCGACGCAAAAACGGCACGACGACGCGCTTGCCTGCGTCCGTTCCGCCCCCTGCTGGCCCGGCGTCAACCATCACCCACCGACCGTGTGGCGTCCGGATCGCGATCGCATCCCCTTGGCCGACGTCGAGAAAATCTAAGGTGAGGCGCCCTGATCCGCGCACCGTGCCGCTCGCGATCACCAGCCAGACCCAGCTCACCGACACCAGTCCCCACGCGGCACGCCGCCCCGCCACCCGCGCCGTGGCCCGGCCATGGATGAGCAGCCACGCGGCGAGCAGCACCATCGACCAGCCGAGCATCGAGCTCCAACCCGGTTCGCCGATCCATCGTCCCAACGGCACTGCGGCGCCGACCTGCGCGAGCCGTTCGACACTTGCGAGGAGCACACCGCCCGAGGCAGCGAATGCCGAAGCGATGGTCGGCGCCACCGGCACGATTATCAGGGCGACCAGGATCGCCGGGACGGCGAGCGCGACAAGTGGTATTGCGATGAAGTTCAGCGCGATCCCGATCAGTGCCACCTGCCCGAACACCATTGCGGCGATCGGCGCGGTGCCGAGCGTAGCGCCGAGGGACGCGCCGAGGGTGCGCCACCCGGCGCCGCGACCGATCGCCCGGTCGCTCCACCGGGTCAGGACGATCGCTCCGGCGAGCGCCGACGCGCTGAGCCAGCCTCCCACACTGGTGACGGAAACCGGGTCGGCGAGGACCACCAACAATGACGAACTTGCGAGCAACGCAATCGCGTCAACCTTCCGTTGCCGCCACCGACTCCATGCAACGAGTGCGAGTACCCACCCGGCACGGGCAGCCGGAGCCGGCCATCCCAGGAACGCCACATAGCACAACGCCAGCGCAGCCGCTGAACCCTCCGCGGCGTGACGGCCGAGCGGCGTCAAGCGAAGAAGCAAGAGGAGCCATCCGGCGATCAAGCCGACATGGAACCCGGAAATGGCGAGCAGGTGAACCAGCCCCGCCGCGGCGAACGCATTCCGAAGATCGGTGTCCAACTCTGCGCGCCGACCGGTGACCAGTGCATCGACGAGCGGCGCTCGGCGGCCGAAGAGTGCCGACGACCTCGCCAGCACCGTGTCATGGATCCGGTCGCGAACTCGGCGGGAAGTGCCGGGCAGTATCTGAACCGACGTGGCGACCAGCGTCGCCGGAGCCGGCATGATCGACTTCCGGGCGAGCAATGAACCGCCGACACGCACCAAGGCTCCGGACGTGGCGCGTGGACCCGCTGGCCACCGGAGTCGAATGGGCCCACGGCAGTTCTCGTCGAGAGACGTAGCACGGATCCACCCGTTTGCGCTCGGCTCTTCAAGCCGAACGACGAGGTCAATAGGCCCGACGGGCAGGGTCTGGCCGCATTCACCCTGAGGAGGCCTGCCCGAAACCGAACCGACCACAGCGCCCACGGCCAGCGCGACTGCAGCGAGACGCAGTACGTCGCGTCGCACCGTCGCGGCCGTTGCCAGGGCTGCAAACATGACGACGTGTGGGTCCGGAAAACGCGAAAGGCCGGTCGCTAGACCGGCCCCGTAGGCAACGAGCAGCAGGACGGCACCGGGCGGTGCGGTCATCCCCTCGGGTAGCTGCCACCCGCATCGCGGGGCTGTCGGGTCACCCGAGTGATCGCCTCGATCACCTTGACGTCGATCGCCGTACGCTGCTGCGGCTCGTCAAGCGATGCACCGGTAACCGCTTTCCCAGCCGGGCTCAGCACGTATCTCGGCGGGAGTCGATTGAGTGCATAGACGACCGCGTCGTCCCGGTTCGCCGGAGTGTCGACAAACCCGTTCACCGAACCCTTCAAGCGCTCGTACGCGGCACGCACGTGCTCCTCCATGGCATTGACGATCATAGCACCGCCAGTCGGGCGTGATGCATTGCCCCGGTGAAAGTTGAGCCGGTCGTGCCGGTGAGCTGCACCTTGTGATATTCGCCCACACTCGAAGCCGGGAGGTCGACCAGTACCATGTGGTTGCGGCGGGTGCGGGCAAGCATCATGTCGCCGCGCCGCGCCGGGCGCTCGACCAACACCTCGTGCACCTCGCCGACATGCGCAGCGTTGCGGCGGCGTGCCTGGGCGCGCACCACCTCGATCAATCGGTCGAGGCGGTCCGTAGCCACATCGTCCGGAACATGATCGCGAATCTTCACCGCCGGCGTTCCCTCGCGCACTGAGTACTTGAAGGTGTAAGCGTCGTCAAACGCTGCGGCCTCGACGACCGAGAGCGTGTCGGCAAACTCTTCCTCGGTTTCCCCGGGAAAACCGACGATGATGTCGGTCGAGAAGGTGATGTCCGGCATGGCAGCGCGGATCTCGTCGACCACGTCGAGATAACGCTCCCGGGTGTAGCGCCTGCGCATCCGTCGCAGCACGCTGTTCGATCCGCTCTGCACGGGAAGGTGCACATGGTCACATACCGCCGGCGTCGTGGCCATCGCCTCGATCACCGCCGGCGTGAAGTCGGTCGGATAGGGCGAGGTGAAGCGGACCCGCCGGATACCATCAACCGTGCCCACCGCACGCAACAGTGCCGCGAAGTCGGCGGTGCCGTCGTGATACGAGTTTACGGTCTGTCCCAACAGCGTGACCTCGCTGGTGCCGCCGTCAGCCAGTGTCCGGACCTCGGCCACCACATCGGCCAGTCGGCGCGAACGCTCGGGACCGCGGGTGGTCGGCACGATGCAAAAGGTGCAGCGGTAGTCGCAGCCGCGCTGCACCGTCACGAAGGCCGTTGGACCGCCCGACCGGACTTGGGGAATGTCTTCGTAGTGTTCCCAGCTCCGGTATTCGACATCGGCAGTACGCATCCCGCCGGCGGCATGCCCAAGCAGCTCGGGCAGGTTGCGGTATCCGTCGGGCCCGACCACGAGGTCGACCTTCGGCACACGTTCGAGCAGTATCGGACCCAGTCGCTGTGCCATGCAGCCCACCACACCCAGTACGGTTCCCGGGCGCTTGTGCCGCTGCAGTTCTCCCATCCGCCCGATGACCCGCTGCTCGGCGTTGTCTCGCACGGCACAGGTGTTCACCAACAGAACGTCGGCGCCCTCCGGTTCGTCGGCCTGGGTATACCCCTCCCCCGCCAGGACGCCGAGAATGAGCTCAGTATCTGCGACGTTCATCTGGCATCCATATGTCTCGATCCACACCCGCTTCATCTCGCCTCCCACCAACGCGCGGGGCGCGCCATCAGCGCGCCCCGTGAGCGGTCAATCAATGACACCGGGCCTCATGGCGTACTGCTACCGGTAAAGATGCTCACACCCACCGACAGGATCCATGCTGATTCGGTATAGGCCGTACCCTGCTTGCGCTGAACACGTTGGATCGTGAGGTCGATCGCGCCGACGTCGCGGGCATCGCTGGCCGGGCGGAATCGCATTCCCGAGCCGAGCGAGACGCCCCATTCGGATGGCTGACCGCTCCCGATGAGGAACGGAAGCGTCGCATAACGGGCACCGAACCGGATCGGGCGGTGCCCGGATCGCCGCGAATCTGTCTGCAACTCACCGCCGCCCGAAACCTCGATGGTGTTCTTTGAGCCCGGGGCGCCGTTGGCGCGGATCCCCTCATCGGCCACCGACCAGTTCCGCGCCGTCACCTGGGCCGCAAGATCGAGCGCCGGGGTGACGCGCAGCCGGGCGCCTGCGGCGAGGGTCAAGGGAAGGTCCACCGACGACGGCAACTTGGTGCTGTCGCGTTCAATTTCCAGCGAGCCGTCTTGGCGTATCGAACCGGCGATTGCGAAGCCCGAGGCGGGCTGGTACATGAACCCCGCTGACACTCCGAATCCCTGATACGACAGCTCCGCCCGCTGCTCAGCCACAATGTAGGTGGTGTCGTCGAAGACCCGACGCGTCGCCAGTCGATTCGAACCGGTGAGCAAGTGCACTCCCGCCCCCACCGCGAGCCGCGGCGAAACGCGCCAGGATCCGGCGAGGCGAAGGTCGTTGATACCGCCGCGCGCCGACAGCGTATCGGTGTACCCGACAGGCGTGCCGCGAGGCGCCACGATACCCGCGCTCGCGATCGTGAAGTCCCGATCGGCGTAGGTCGAATAGCTGAACGCGAGCGACACGGGAGTGTGTGCAACTGGCCCGCCCACGACCAGCTGCGGAAACCGTGTCGAGGTGAGCGAACCATCGCCTGCAGGATTGGTGACGCTCGTCCATGCTGTGCTGGCCGTGAACATGCTCGTCACGGTACCGAGTTGTGCCAGCGCAGCCGGATTGCGATTGGAGAGTCCGTCGAAGACGCCGAGCGCGCCGCCCATCGCAGTGGCGCGGGCCGACTCCATTCGGCCGGGGTGCCCGATTCCGCGAACACCGAATTGCGACGATTGTGCCGAGGCCTGACTCGCGCCGAGCAGCAGAAGGGTCGCCACCAGGAGGATTCGCTTCATCACAGACCCTCGAACGCGAAAGGCGGGCGGTACGTGATCCGCAGTCGCGGCGGGATGCCCTGTCGCGTCGACCCGAAAAGTGGCGCGATGAACGTGGCCCCTTCCTGGAGGATCGAGAGACGAATGATCGACGGGAGCGGGTTGCTGCCCTGCCAGAGCTGCACGAGACCAACCAGGTCAACCTGCACGGTAGACCCCATGTTGCGCGTCAGTGATGTCGACACCAGACGGTCAAACACGACCGGCGACTTGGCACCGAAGTCCACCAGAACAGCGCGAGCATCGAGACGCGCGGTGTCACCGGGGATCGCCGCCAGCGGCGCCGAGAGCGTGAGCTCAAGGGTGGCACGGAGGATGGTCGCGGAATCGCGTAGAAATGGGGGCAGCGCGAAGCGAATGAAGGACCGCGACGCCGGGAATCCGCCCACCTCGAGAAGATTCGCCGGTGCGGGCCCGAAATCATCGCGGGCCGTGAAGTTGAACTCGGGTGCGCGCGTCAGCACCTGCTTGCGGACAGTAGTGTCCGCAATGTTGGCCGTGACGTACGTGGTGTAAAGCGGCGTGGAGCTCCCCGAGTTGAGCGCACCAACCTGAATCGCACCCCCTCCGTTCGAGCGCAGCCTCAGACCGATTTGCAACTTGGTGGTGTCCGACGGAAGGAATGCCAGCTTGGTCAACGCTTCGGCGGTGAGGCGCACCCGCAATTCGCCACTTCGATCGGAGTCGGCAATCGGGATCTCCGCGAGCAGCGAAGACGGCGTCATCGCCGCATCGATCACGGCGACGGAACTCAGCGTATCGATCGATCGCGGCAACCGATAGAGCTCCAGCACCATACCGCCCACGGTCGAGTCACGACGTTGCAGGATGACGCCGAGTGCCACCGAGTCGACTGTGAAGGTACGAAGGGTGTCGCGGACCAGAACGGAGTCGCCGCGCCGGGCAAACCGGATGACGGCGCGGGACTGTCCGTAAGGCGCTCCATCCGAGAGGAGCAGCGACACCGGATCACTTCGCCCCTGATAGCCGGTGAAGCTCGAGTCTCCCGACGCGACGGCGGTGAGCACGGTGTCGCGGATATCGACATCTCCGCCCGGACAGAGCGACGGGCAGCTCCCTGGCGCGGTCAGTTTCTCGGTGCACGCCGATACCGCAATGACGAGTGCGATCGCGCCGAGCGTTCGGCGCATCACGGCAGCACCGAACCCGTGAACGCCGCCGGTAGCAGTTCCGCGACGGTCCACGTGACCGATGACTCGACACCGTGACTCTCGACCACCATGTCAGGGGCGAACTCGGCGAGCACCTGGCGACACGCACCGCACGGAGCCACTGGGACCGCCGCATCACTCACCAGCGCGAGACGCCGAAAACGCCGGTGGCCGGCCGACACGGCAGCTCCGAGAGCGGTTCGCTCCGCGCACATGGTGAGTCCGTATGACGCATTCTCGATGTTGCACCCCGTCACGATGTGTCCATCCTCGGTCTCGAGCGCCGCGCCCACCCGGAAACCCGAGTAGCGGGCATATGCCTGGTCGCGCGCGGCTTCGGCGGCTGCCCGCAGTCGATTCATTCCGCCCATACCTCGCGAAGAAACGATGTACCGGCCGCAAGCGGCTTCACGCCCAGAAAATCCGAGATTGTCTGGCCGGCATCGGCAAACGTGGCCCGCTCCCCGATCGATACCGGCCGGACCTTCCCGCCCGCGATCAGGAGCGGCACCCGCTCCCTGGAATGGTCCGACGTTGGCGTCGTCGGATCGTTCCCATGGTCGGCGGTGAAGATAATCAGGTCCTCAGGGCGAACCCGGTCCACCACACCTCCGATCCAGCGATCCAGCTCTTCAAGGCCTCCCGCGAAACCGGCGACATCGTTGCGATGGCCCCAGCTCTGGTCAAACTCGATGACATTGGCGAGCAGCAGGCCCCGTTCCATCGTCGCCAACGCCAGCTCGATCAGGGCATAGGCTTCGGCATTGGTCGCGGTGTGGGTGCTCGAGACCCCTCGGCCGGCAAAGAGGTCATCGACCTTCCCTACTCCCGTCACGGGGACCCGTTCTTCAGCGAGATGGTCAAGGAGTGTGGGCGCGGTCGGTTGCAGCGAGAAATCCTTCCGGCCTGCCGACCGTTCCCAGGCCCCACTGATCCCAACGAACGGACGGGCGATAACCCGGGCAACACCCACGGGTCCCGCCAGCAGTTCGCGCGCCAGCTCGCAAGCGGCATACAGTTCCGGCAGCGGCACCACCTCCTCGTGCGCAGCCACTTGGAATACGCTGTCTGCCGACGTGTAAACGATCCAGTCACCGGAGGCGACATGCTGCGCCCCGAGGCGATCGAGGATGGCGGTTCCCGACGCTGCGACGTTGCCGATTACGCCGCGCCCAGTTCGCTTTGCGAACGTGTCGAGGATCGCTTGAGGAAATCCCAGGGGGAAAGTGGGAAACGGTCGCTCGAGGATCACGCCACAGAGTTCCCAGTGCCCGGTGATGCTGTCCTTTCCCTGGCTCACCGGTTGGGCGGTGCCGTATGCGGCACGGGTGCGAGGCGGCCGGGGCAACCCGGTATCGCCGCAATGGCCCAGACCGAGCTCAGTGAGCACCGGAAGGACGAGGCCGGGGTTGGCACGGACGACATTGCCGAGGGTCGCGCTACCGGCATCTCCCCACGCCGCGGCGTCCTGCGCCTCGCCAACGCCGAGCCCGTCAAGGACAATGAGCGCGGCCCGTCGCATCATTTTGCGCCGGTGGCGAACTTGATCCGGAGCGCGGTGAGTGCCTCATCGAGGAGCCGCGCCTCGTCGACATCGAGGTTGCCGCGCGTCTTGTCCTGCAGTGCGCCGAGTGTGTCGATCAGGGCGCGCGCAAGTTGGCTCGCATTGTCAGCGCCAGCCTCCACCGCACCCTCAGGCAGCGATCCATCGAGCGAGGCATTGGCCTGGGCGGCGAGTCCCAGGATGAGTGAGGCGAAGTGCTGGTTCATGGGGACCCCGAATAGCGCCTCGGTATGCGATCGCCGAGGGATGTAAGAAGTTCGTAGCTAACCGTGCCGGCCAGCGCGGCCTGCTCGTCGAGGGAGACCACACCGCCGAACACCGTCGCCACGTCACCAACCGCGACGGGAAGGTCACCGGCATCGACCATCACGTGGTCCATCGTGACTCGGCCGATGATTCGCAAGCGCCGTCCACATAGCTCCACCGCGCCACCGTTCGAGAGCCGTCGCGATACCCCGTCGGCATACCCGATTCCGAGAGTTGCAACAGTCGTGGGTTGGGGCGACTGCCATGTTGCGTCGTAGCTCACCGTGTCGCCGGCCGTGAGGCGGCGCACCGCAACCACCCTCGCACGGAGTGCCGCCACAGGCACGGCATCGAGTCCGGCGACGCGCCCGCCATAGAGATGGATGCCCGGCCGCGCCAGATCGCCGCAGTAGGCGCCTCCGTACGCACCCGCTGCCGAATTGGCTGCGTGTACGAGCGATGGGCGTCGGCCGAGGGCTTTGAGAGCGATTGAGAGGCGGGACCACTGGGCGGCAGTGGCAGAGGGGTCATGAGACGCCGAATGGAGATGGGTGAACGCACCCTCCCACCCGGGCGCGTTCGTGAGCAGATTGCGCGCTGCCGCGAGCGACGCCGAGTCGTTCCAGCGAAGGCCGCAGCGCGACATGCCGGTGTCGATCTCGATGTGGAATGGCGCGTTCGAACTCGACACCCAGGCCTGTAACGTATCGATATCACCAATCGACGGTCGCGCGGCCACTTTTCGCAGGTATTCGAAGAGGGACGGGTTCGCTGGGGTGAACACGACGATCGGATGGGAGATGCCATTTACGTGCAGCTCGCGGGCCTCGTCGACTGTCGCCACACCGAAGCCCCATGGGTCAATCGGCGCGAGGGCACGCGCCACCGGGACGGCGCCGAGTCCGTACGCATCGGCCTTCACCATGGCGAGCAACGGCACGCCCACACGGTCGCAATACGTTCGGGCGTTGCGCACCATGGCATCGAGATCTACATCGACCCAGGCGCGGGATGTATCGGGAGTGAATGGTGTTCGCACCGGCGGAGACTAGGACCAGAGGGGACACGATGCAAGATGATTCGCCGTTGGGCCGTGCCGTCGGCATGGTGGCCGACCTCCGGGCACGGTGCCCATGGGACCGGGTCCAGACCCGGGAAACCCTCCGTCCCTACCTAATCGAGGAGGCGCACGAACTCGCTGCCGCGCTCGGCGCGGACGACGCGGCGGCGATTCGTGATGAGGTCGGGGACCTGATGCTGCACCTTGCATGGCAACTGGTGATCGGCGCCGAGCGCGACGAGTTCGCTCCGGCCGAGATCGCCGACGATTTGGTGTCGAAGATGCAGCGGCGGCATCCGCAGCTGTTTGACATCGGGCCGGGCGAGCGGTGGGAACACCTCAAGGCCCGTGAACGCGCACCGGATCGTGGCACGCTCGACGGGATTCCGGATTCATTGCCCGAGCTGCTGGCCGCCTACCGCCTCCAAGAGCGTGCAGCGGGCGTCGGCTTCGACTGGCCCGACATCAACGGCCCGATCGCCAAGGTGCGGGAGGAACTCGATGAAGTCACCGCTGAGCTCGACGCGACTGGTCCCGAACGGCACGAACGCCTCACCGCCGAGATAGGCGATCTGCTCTTTGCAGTCGTCAACCTGGCGCGGAAGGCCGGGGTGCAGCCGGGTACAGCGCTGGAGCGCAGCAACTCGACTTTCCGCACCCGGTTCGCGGGCGTCGAACGCCTGGCGCGGGAACGTGGGATCGTGATGACAGACGCGACGTTGGAGGAGCTTGATGAGTTGTGGGATGAGGTGAAGCGAAAAGGGTTGAGAGGTTGACAGGTTGAGAGGTGGTGGCTGATTTGGGATGGCCCCACAGGTGCCGCATTCCATGCGGCACCCGCGTTCACGCGGAACGTGAAACGCGAAAGGACCACCCTTCAACCTTTCAACCTTTCGACCTTTCAACCTTTCAACCTTTCAACCTTTCAACCTTTCAACCTTTCTCTCTACGGATAGAGCCGGTGGATCTGCCGCGGGAACGCAATCGCTTCGCGAATGTGCGGGATGCCGCAGATCCACGCGACGGTGCGTTCGAGGCCGAGCCCGAAGCCTGAGTGCACAAAGCCGCCGTAGCGGCGCAGGTCGAGATACCATCCGTAGCTAGTCGGGTCGAGCCCTTGCTCCTCGATGCGCGCGAGCAATTTGTCGTAGTCATCTTCGCGCTGCGATCCACCGATGATCTCGCCGTAGCCTTCTGGTGCCAGACAATCGTTGCAGAGCACTGTGCGCGGATCGTCGGGATTCTCCTTCATATAGAATGCCTTGAACGCCTTCGGATAGTTCATGATGAACACCGGCGTCTCATGCGCGTGTGCAAGTACCGTCTCGTCGTCCGCGCCGAGGTCGTCGCCCCACTTGATGTCGCTGCCGCCCGCCTGGAGCGTGGCGATCGCGTCGGTGTAGGTGATGCGGGGGAAGGGCGCGACCACCTTGGCCAATGCGGCGACGTCGCGCTCGAGCTCTGCCAGTTCGGCCTGACGCCGTTCCAGAACCCGTTGCACGAGGTACGCGACAAACTCTTCCTGCAACCGCATGTTGTCGGCCGAATCGGCGAACGCCACTTCTGGTTCGATCATCCAGAACTCGGTCAGGTGTCGGCGCGTCTTCGATTTCTCTGCCCGGAATGTCGGACCGAAGGTGTAGATCTTTCCGTGCGCGGCAGCCGCCGCCTCGCCGTAGAGCTGGCCGGTCTGCGCGAGATATGCCTGGCCGAGGTCGAAGTAGTCTGTGGCAAACAACTCGCCCGCGTCCTCGCCGATCGAACCGGTCAGGATCGGGGTGTCGACCCGGATGAACCCGCGCTCATAAAAGAAATCGTTCGC
>JBDSMU010000160.1:0-2544 GCA_039915685.1 Gemmatimonadales bacterium
AACCGCTCGCGGGTGTCGACGTCTCCCACGGCGCCCCGGGGGAGCAGCTTGATCGCCACGGTGCGGTCGAGCTTGTCGTCGTGCGCGCGCCAGACCTCCCCCATCCCGCCCGCGCCGAGGCGATCAAGGAGGCTGTAACGACCGAGGGTGGTGCCGACGTCGGGGGTCGATGGTGGCATGCTGGGGAAAAGATACTGCTCAGTACCTTTCCCGGTTTCCAACGCCAAGGCTCTTTTATGCGTCTCCTCCGCTGGTTGCTTGTCCTGTTGCTGGTCCTCGCGGTCGCCGCGACCATCTGGGGCCTCAGGCAGAATCCCGAGCATCAAACCCTCAACGCCGCCGCCCGCGCCGGCGTCGCGGGCCAGTTCGTCGGCGGTCCGCTCGGAGTGACGCATTACGAGGTCACCGGTCCCGATTCCGGTTCCGTGGTGGTGCTGGTGCACGGCTTCTCGGTACCGATGTACATCTGGGACTCGCTCTTCACGACTCTGGGTGACGCGGGCTATCGAACCATTCGCTACGACGTCTTGGGACGCGGTTGGTCCGATCGCCCGGACGTGCCGTACGACGGCAGCACCTACGACGCCCAACTGGAGGCACTGCTTGACTCACTGCACGTGACCGAGCCCGCGCACGTGATCGGTCTGTCTTTCGGCGGGTTTGTCACGGGGCACTTCACTGCGACGCATCGGTCGCGCGTGGCGTCGCTCACGCTGATCGACCCCGCGGCGTCTTCCTCCGCAGTCCCCAAGATGTTGCACTGGCCCGTGCTCGGATCATGGATCTGGCAGACCACTCAGGTGCCGCACATGGCCGAAGGGCAGAGCTCGGACTTCCTGCATCCCGAACACTTTCCGGGGTGGCCTGATGCGTACCGGCCGCAGATGCAGTACAAGGGGTTCGGTCGAGCGCTGTTGCGGACAGTGTTCACGTCGTCGCGCACGTCATTCGATTCCCTTTACGGCGTGGTGGGTCGCACCGGCGTGCCCACACTGTTGGTCTGGGGCCGCCAAGATCCGACGGTGCGGTTCGCGCTCTCCGACAACGTGCGCCGCGCGATCCCGCAGGCGGAATTCTTCCCGGTTGATTCGTCGGGGCACCTGCCGCACATGGAGCAGGCGCCGCAGGTGCGAGAGCGGGTGCTGCGATTTTTAGGCGAGCAGTAGGAGCGGTCGCCCGGCGTGCGGTGCGGGGCGACTGCTCGATGCAGCATCCATCCGCCGTCACCCGCTAACCGTCAGCCGTCCCCAACCCCACACGCTCCACCATCGGCCAGTAGCGCGGATCATTCCGGATCGGGTCGAGCCGCGGATGCACTCGTAGCAGGATCAGCCCGGAAGCCTTCTCGGTTATGGCCGTTTCCATCCAGCTGAACGCTTCGTCGATGTCTCCGAGCGACGCATGCACAGCACCGATCCCCCACGCCGAGACCACTCGTTTCGATCGTGCCGCCTTGAGCTCAGCCAGGATCCGCCGCGCCTCGACCTCATTGCCGGCCGCCGCCTCAAGGTGCGCCAGCCCGAATGAGGGCCCCGCCACGCCGCCCGACAGCCGAAGACCTTCCTCATACGCGGCGCGCGCCTCGTCGAACCGCCCCAGCATCTCGAGCGTGCGGGCAAGGTCGGTGTGGCCGCCGTCGAAGCGCGGATCAAGCTCGATCGACATCCGGTAGTGAAAAACAGACTTCTCGTACTCACGGGCGAAGTAGTACGCATCGCCCACGGCCGTGCGAATCATGGTGGAGAGCGGGTCGAGTTGCACCGAGCGATTGGCAGCGGCCAGCGCCTCGTCGTGACGCTCGAAAGAATAGAGTGCGCGCGCGAGGACGTTGTGCGCCATGGCATTGCCTGGATTGATCGCGATGGCTCGCTCGAACGATAGAATGCCGCCACGAAGGTCGCCGCTGTGTATCCGAATGATGGCTAGCGCGGTATGCGCCTCGTCAAGTTTCGGGTCGAGCTCAAGCGCCCGATTTGCTGCAGCCGTGCCCTCGGCGATCGCCTGGGCGGGTGGGAACGCGCCGCGCACCGCGCCGAGCACGTAGCCTTGCGCCAATGCCGCCAACGCCGGCGCGTACTGCGGGTCCAGGTCGAGTGCCCGGCGAGCGGCGCGCATGCCCATCTCGAGTGCGTCGCGTGTCCCCTCGTGGATCGAGTGCAAGGCACGCATGTATTCCAGGTGGGCCTCCGGATTGACCGCTCCCCGCCGCCCGAGCTGGGTGACCTCGTCGGGCGAAAGCTGGATCGCGATTTCTTGCGCGACGGTGGCCGAAAGTTCACTCTGCAGGTCGAGCACATCCTTGAGCTCGCGATCGAAGCGGTCGGCCCAGAGCGTGGTGTCCGTTCGCGCGGTGACGAGCTGTACGCTGAGACGGAGACGGTTGCCCACCAGCAGCGCGGATCCCTCGAGCACCGCGTCTACGTTCAGCTCGCGTGCGATCTCGGGGAGCGACAACGTAGTGGACTTGTATTGCATCGCCGACGTCCGGGAGATCACGCGCAGCGCCTTGATGCGCGAGAGATCAGCGATGATCGCCTCGGTCAT
>JBDSMU010000020.1:0-7836 GCA_039915685.1 Gemmatimonadales bacterium
CGCAAATACTACAACCGATCGCGCGTGCTCACGTAGATATCCGACCCTTTCCTACCGATGCGGGAAGATCCGAAATAGAGCGTCAGCCCATCCCATGAGAGTGAGGGGCGAGTGTCTCCGGCGGCGCTGTTGACCTTCGGGCCGAGGTTGACCGGAGTCGACCACGGCGCAGAGGTCGAACTGCGGGTCGCGGAGTAGATGTCGGGTCCGCCCTGCGCGTCAACATCAGGGCGCGTGCTGTAGAAGACGATCTCAAGCCCATCGCGCCGGACGTTCGGCTGACCATCGTCGAACGTGCTGTTGATGCCAGGCACCAGCTGAGGCGTACGGAAGCGGTTGCCCCGTGATTCACTTCGGTAGATGTCGCCACCCACACCGAGGCCTGGTCGGGTACTGGAGAAGTACAGCACCGGGCCGCTGCCAGCCTCGGGGAGCGGAAACGGGCTCGCCTCGTCAGCCGCGCTGTTGACCTCGCATCCGAGATTCGTTACGGGGTCGAAGCCACCCTGCTCACGCATCCGCGTCTCGTAGATGTCCGCGCCACCGCAACTCCCTTCCACAACGCGGCGGCTCACGAAGAAGAATCGATGCCCATCGCGGTCGATCGTGGGGCAGAAATCGTCTGAGCTGGAGTTCACTGGCTCTCCAGCGTTCACGGGCTCGCCCCAGGGCTGATCCGTCTTTTCGCGGGTCGAGATCCAGATATCGAGCCCGCCGTAGCCATTCGGTCGGTTGGAGGCGATGAAGAGGGTCTTTCCGTCGCGACTGCTCAGGGGGCATCCCTCCGCGTAAGCGGTGTTGAAGCCTGCCACCGCCCCCGGATTCGCGAGCTCGAGGTTGATCGCCTGCGACCACGGCGAAAATGTCATGGCACTTGAGAGCAGCACCGGACCTTGCTCCTGGGGAGTGGTGGTGTCGGGTGCGCACGCTTGGGCAAATGGAACACCCAAGGCGATAGCTAGTGTGGGCAAAAGTGTGCGCAACATCTTGTTGTCTCCTTTTTGTCTTAGATTCAGGGTGAAGACTGAGATTATTGCACCGTTATCGTCCCCGACATCGATGCCCCGTGTACTTCGCAATCGTAGCTGTAGACACCGGGCGTGGTGAACGTGAAGGAGTAGGTTCGACCTTCGCCGGTCAAGATCAGACTGCTCGGAAATGACGGGCTACCCGTCGATCGCACGCTGTGGGGGACGCCGCCGGTGCCGGTCCAGGTCCACGTGACCGCAGTCCCGGGCGCCACGGTTGCGTTGAAGGGGCTGAAGAAGTTGTTGCCGACTACGACGGCGCCGCTGCCCGACGGTGTCACCGTTGCAGTCGCCGTGAAGAGCAATGGGGATCCGGTGAGGCCTGCCCGTGACGCCTGCGCCGTCTGGGCCCCCGCGGTTGCGCCCAACGTCCATGGTGCTAGTGCAAATCCGAACGCATCAGTCAGCGATGTGCCTGGAGTGATGCTGCCGCCCCCGCTGAGCACCGTCCACGTGACCGACGTCGCCGCTACCGCGTTGTCGTACTGGTCGGTGACGCGTGCGCGGATGGGCGACGCAAGCAACGTGCTGACGGCACCCGTCTGGTTATTCCCGTCAGCGATCGCGAACTTCGCTGCTGCTCCAGCGGTGGCGGTGGCGCTGAAGACGATGGGCGATCCCGTTGCGTTGGCCACTGTGGCGGTGGCGTTCCTGGGGCCGGCTGCCTGCGGGAGCGTCCACGTGGCCATAGCGATGCCCTGATTGTCGGTGACGCTGGTGGGGGGCGTCACCGATGCCCCGGTACCCGACGTGGACCAGGTGACCGTGACCCCCGATGCGGGTTGGCCGCTGCGGGTGGCGAGCACGCGGAGCGGTGAGGCGAGCGCGACCCCAACCGCGCCGGTTTGTGCATTGCCGCTTGATGTCGCCATCGCCAGCACAACGGGTCCCGCTGGCGGTGGCGGTGGCGGCGGCGGGGGATTGATCCCGTCGTCTTTACCGCCGCCGCATGCGGTAACCGCTATCAAGAGCATCGTGGCAATCGCGCCCGCTCGGCGACCATCAGGGTGTGTCGATTTGCGGGAAATTCCGATGTTTGTCATGGCATCCTCTCGGGGTTGGGGGTTGAACGCTGTTTGTCGTGCCTTTCCTCTTACGTCACCTCGACGTTGAGCATCATGCCGTCATCCTCGTGTTGGAGATTGTGGCAGTGCAGCAGGTACACTCCGGGATAGGTGTCGAAGCGTACCGTCACGGCGACCAATTCGTCCGGGAAGACGAGGACGGTATCCTTCCAGCCCATTTCGTAGGGATAGACGACATTGCGTCCTCCAGTACGCGACTCCACTTGGAACTGCGTGCCGTGCAGGTGCACCGGATGCGGCAATGCACTGTCGTTCTGGAACACCCATCGCTCAACCTGACCCAACGGAATTTGGACGTCGATCCGATTGGCGTCGAAACTCAGGCCGTTGATGCGATGTGATGCGCCGATGGCACTCGTAAACACGAATGTTCTCGTGGCTGATGGTGCCGGAAGGGGTATGACGTTCGACAACACCAGGGGTAGTGGGTTTGCGCGCGGTGCGTTGCCGGGGAGTCGAACCAGCTCGAGAAGATCCATTGCGGTTCCCTGACTGCGGATCACGCCAGCAGCACCAGGCAACGCGAAGGGGAGTGATCGCAGCATCACCCGGCTTCCGGGTTGCACGGCTGTGATATCAACGAGGCAGTCGATCCGCTCACCCACACCGAGGTAAACGCTTGCAGCGGTCACGGGAGCTGGAAGCAGTCCGCCGTCGTTGCCGATCACTGTAAGCGGTGTACCACCATCGAGCCCGAGGCGGTACACCCGCGCATGTGATGCGTTCAGGATGCGCAGCCTGCAGGGACCCGGCGGCACGAGAACTGTCGGTCGCGGCACACCATTGCCGTAGGCAACATCGCGCAACATGCCGGCGTGCCGGTCTGTGGGCAGCGGGGCGTACTCATACGGCGCGGCCCCCGGTTCGTCGCGGTCCTGCAGCATCAGGAGAAACTCTCGTGAATCACCGGGGAGTTGGAGTGCATCCTCCTCATCGTCGGACACGAGGAAGAACCCGGCCATGCCCCGGTGCACCTGCATGGCAGTAAGATGATGGGCGTGCGGGTGGTACCAATAGGTCCCGGCCCGCTGTGCGATCGGGAACGCATATGGATACTGCCCCCCGGGCATCACGGTGTCCCGGGGATGGCCGTCGGAGTCGGCAGGCACAATGAGACCGTGCCAATGGACGATGGTCGGATCCGGTAGCTGATTGACGAACTGGAATTGCGCCACCTCGCCTCGGCGCGCCCGGATCGTCGGGCTCGGCACCGAGCCGTTGAGCATGAAGGCGGAAACCTGCAGGTCGGGACGGAGAGCTACGACTCCCACAGCCGCGACCAAGTTCGCCTGAACGGCCATTGATGGCGGCCTCGGCAGCGCCGTGCGCCCCGCCGGGTCGGTCGAATCGGTGATGCCATCGCCGCAGCTTCCGAGTGCGGAAAGGGTGCCCGCAGCTAGCGCGGCCGAGCCTGCGGCCAAGGCCCTGGTGAAGGCCCGACGGCTGAACTTCGGCCCTACACGAGAGTCCATTCTCTAGTATACGTCAAATGGGTCATGTGGGGGTCATTTTCGGGTCAATCGCCGATGCCCCCACAGGTGCCGCACGTGTGCGGCACCCGGCCTTGGCCGGAACGGGAATCGTTGGGATGCCCAATGTGTGCGGTATCAACGATGCGCGGCACATCGTTCATTCCCCATACCGCATGAATGCGGGTGCCGCACGAGTGCGGCACCTGTGGGGGGGGGCCGACGATCACGCAGCCGCGGCCGCGTGCTCAACGGGTGAGGGCATGATGTGGGGCGATCCGTGGATCACGTCGCGCATCACGCGGCCGGTGTAGCTCGCTGGAGCCTCCACACCGAGTAACCACGGGATCGTGGCTGCGACGTCAAGGAGTGATGTGCCGGCCGGCAGTTCGTGGGGCGCGATTCGCGCGCCCAGGAACATGATCGGGATGGTCATGTCGAGCGGATGGGCGCTGTTGTGATGGTGCGGGTCGACCCCACCACCACCGTGGTCGGCAAGCGCGATCAGCACCGTGCGCGGGTCGTCGAGCACGCCGGTTTCACGCACCAGGCGCTCCAGCGCAGTGTCGAGCCCGAGCGCAGCGCGCCGGTACGTTGGTGACATCCACCCGGCGGCGTGTCCGGCGTCATCGGCATCGGGAAGATGCACCAGCACCAGGCCGCGCTCAAGCTGCTGCAGTCGTGTGAGCGCATGGCCGACGATTGCATCCGCATCGTCGCCACCGAAATAGGCCATCGCGCCGAGCTGCGCGGCCACCCGCGCGCCGATGCCGCGCGCATAGAACGGTAGCGCCGCCAGGTGGCAGTACGTGGGAATGCCAAACCCGCTGAGCAGCATCGGAATCGGGTGGAGTGGACCGATCGATCGAGTCACAAGATGATGATCGCTGCGAAGCCGGTGCACCTCGGGTGACGCCCCGGTGAGCAGCGACGTGAGGGCGGACACCGTGATACTCGGCTGCACGCTCAATCCGCGATAGGTGTGGGCGCCCCGCCGTGCCAGGGCGCGCATGGCAGGGAGTGGAAAGAGCGGCACCGCATCGGCGCGGAGTCCGTCGAGTACCACCACAACCACTCGATCGACACAGTTCGACCTGTTCATCATTGTCTCCGTCATGGGAATGGTCTGTGATACCCATGAAGGATGGTGTTCAATATTCACGATCTGTCCACAGTGGTGTCCCAATTCATGTGGAGCGTGGTGACAGGAGTCACTGCCAACGCAGGATCGTGACATGATGTTGACCATACGTTCGCATGTCATCGCGACCGTGTTGCCGGATGATCTGACGCCTCCGCACGCTGTAGTGTGCCGACACCTTTCCCCCGCAACTCAATGGCGTGTCGGTGGTGACGCGAGCATGCCAGACAGCCCGGGCCAGGGGACCCGCACCCAGATTCCCAGTATGCCGATGGCCTGGCATCGTCAGGCCAGAGATTGTTACAAATTGTCCCCTTACGGCTTTTCCCACTTGTCGTAATTTCGAAGATCGGGCGCGTGCAAATGATACGTGCGTGCCCCGGTCGGCCGGACCCGCCGTCCGTCTTCCCTCGTCGGCAGGACAATGCGATACACCAGATCACCACTCCAGATCGACGGCGTCGTATACGTCGTCACGCGCGTCACGATGAACAAGCCGCTTGGCGGTACCCACGATCCCCACGACGCCATCGAGTTCGAGGCCGGCGATCAAGTGCGGCGTGTTAGCCTTCCCTGGACCCGGATGCCCAGCGCTGATGCATTCCTGGCGATGACACCCGACGAGCTCGGCGTGATGCTGCGGCACGCGAGCGCATGATTGCGAAAGCCCCCCACAGGTGCCGCACTCGTGCGGCACCCGGCCTTGGCCGGAACGAGATGCGATGACGTCCGCCGTCCAACGATCCCCCACAGGTGCCGCACTCGTGCGGCACCCGGCCTTGGCCGGAACGTCATGCGGTGATGTCCCGCGTCCACCATCAATGTGCAGCGGAGAGATCCATGCTGACGTTTAGAATTTTTCTGCTCGCCATCACGCTGATCAACGCCCTTCCACTCACAGCCCAGGACGCCGCCAAGCCGCGCCCACGCGCTCGTGACCTCGGCATCCCATTCGATGGCACCACCGGGATCAACAATGCCATCACCGATGTGGCTGGTGTTGAAGTGGGCCACACCACGCTTATCTCCGGCAGTGGTCGGCTGGTGCGGGGCTCCGGTCCGGTGCGCACCGGTGTGACCGCCATCCTGCCCCGCGGACGCAGCAGCACCGGTCCAGTGTTCTCCGGCTGGTTCGCCCTCAACGGCAACGGCGAGATGACCGGCACCACCTGGATCACCGAGAGTGGGCTCCTGACGGGTCCGGTGATGATCACCAATACCCACAGCGTTGGCGCGGTGCACCAGGCTGTGATTGAGTGGAACATGCGGAGCGGCGAGCCACTCTGGTCGCTACCGGTGGTGGCCGAGACGTTTGATGGCATTCTCAGTGACATCAATGGTTTTCACGTCAAGGCAGAACACGTGTTCAGTGCGCTGGAAAGCGCGCGATCGGGTCCGGTGGCAGAAGGATCAGTAGGCGGCGGTACCGGCATGATCTGCAATGGATTCAAGGGTGGTATCGGGACCAGTTCTCGAAAGGTGTCTGCACGCGCTGGCGGTTATACCGTTGGCGTGCTGGTGCAATGCAATTATGGCGGACAATCCGAGTTGCGGATTGTCGGCGTCCCAGTCGGTCGCGAGATCACCGAATCGGGATTATGCGCCGCTGGTGAACCACCCACATCGCCCTTTTTGCAGGGGCTGCCATCGTGCACCGCCCCCACCTCATCCGCATTCGCCCGTGAGCGTTCGGAACTCGGCTCGATCATCATTGTGGTTGCCACTGATGCGCCACTGCTGCCGCATCAGCTCAATCGGTTAGCAAAGCGCGCATCGCTCGGGGTAGGCCGCCAAGGTGGCATGGCAGGGAATTCGTCAGGCGACATCTTCATCGCATTCTCCACGGCCAACGCCAGCGCAGCGGCTGACTCCGGAGTGGTGACCTTGCAGATGCTGCCCAATGATCGGATCGACGCCCTTTTCCTGGCCACGATACGCGCAACCGAGGAGGCGATCACCAACGCGATGCTCGCAGCCGACACGATGACCGGCGCCGATGACGTGCGCGTGTTGGGATTGCCGCACAACAAGGTGGTGGCGGCGATGAAGAAGTTTGGACGGATGTGAACCAACACCGGTGCGGCACGAGTGCGGCACCCGGCCTTGGCCGGAATGGTATCGGATGACGCCCGGCATTCGACGGTCCGCGTGAACGCGGGTGCCGCATGAAATGCGGCACCTGTGGGGGAATTGTGCGTGGCGGCCGACGTGTCGGGAATCGCGGCCTCGAGGCTGACGCCGTCACTGTGGTGACGAGCTCCCCCCCGTCCGAACCTTCATCGGGGTGGTGCCGCTCACCCGCCGCACTGCATGCGTGAGGTGACTCTGATCGACAAAACCACAGCTTGCCGCGATCGCCGACAACGAGCGCGACGTGTGACGTAGGAGGCCGATGGCGCGCTCGACGCGTCGGTCCCGCATGTAAGCTGCCGGGGTGGTGCCGAAGAAGCGGCGGAACGTCCGAGCAAAATGAACCGGGTGCACGCCGGCATCAGCGGCAAGACTGGCGATCGACACGGTGTCGCCCACATCACCCAACCGTTGGAGTGAGCGCCGTAGCCACACCGGAAGGCGTTGTTCTTCACGATCTTGCCCGCCGACACCAGCCAACAGCTCCATCAGCAATGATTCGATCGCGAGAGATCGTTCTGCGTTCGCGCCACGGCATGCGTGCACCAGCTCGAGCACGCGCTCCGTGCTCGCGCCACCGATCACCCGTGCTCCCGCCTCCACTCCGTATTCGTCGGGGATCGTGACGGTCATGAAACGCCCGCGGAAACGGGCACCATCGTGCTCGAAGCGGTCGCGGTGAGTGACTTGGGGCGGGTTGTAGATGAGCGTCGGCCCGGTCGCGAACGCCGGCGCACCGGAAGCAGCGGTGACGTAGAGTCCATCGAGAATCAAGACGAAATGTGCGTGTTCGTGAGTGTGCCGCACCACCGACCGATGCGGGTCGGCCGAACGCACCGATACGTCGAAGCCAGCAACAGCCCACTGTGCCTCGATCGGTCCGTAGAATGAGCCGTGGGGCATTACCCGATTGATCATGCCGAATGTTGCACCGATACAAGACCAGGACCAAGCGACGCGCCTAGTTTCCGCCAACTCGATTG
>JBDSMU010000075.1:0-2996 GCA_039915685.1 Gemmatimonadales bacterium
ATTGCCGAATGCATCTGGCAGGCTGTCGGCCAACACACCCGGCAGGCCCATGAATGACTCCGACCTGGCCAGTTCATCGAATGTCTGGGGACCCCTCAGGGACAGCGGAAGATTGACCGGCGAAACCTCGAGCCCCGACGTTCGGAACGAGTCGGCAAACTCAAAAGCCACACGCCCGGTCTGCGGCTCCTCCGCCACTGCACCGACTTCTTGCCCCCACAGGTGCACAGTGGCGACCGCGCCACTCTCGAGCGGACGAGTCCGGCGCGCGGATGCTGGCTTGGCATACGGCGTCGTCATCTCGGCTCGCCTGAGCGCGTACCGGAACCGCTCGCTCGTTGACGAACGCGCCCACGGAGGCGCGCCATCTGAATCGGAGAAACCGTCGGCTGAGGCAGAAACGCGTCCAAGGCCTCCAAGCGCCCCAGCGCCCTGAGTAACTGGACCACCGTCACCAGCGATGGACTGCTCTCCCCCGCCTCGGCCCTTCGGGCAGTGCGGTAGCTGACACCGGCCGACCGTGCGAGCTCCTCGAGCGTACGATTCTGCTGCAGGCGATAGCGCTCGAGCCGCGCCCCGATTTCCTGGATCACCTCAGCGTCGGTCAGCGTGGTTGTGATTTGCATGGGAAAAACCCCGTCACCATTGGCCATATTTGGCCGACAATAACCACAAGGCACCTCTATCGGACCGAATATGGACTTTAACATACGGGCGAATCACCTGTCAATGCCCTACAACAGTCCACGTAGGTCCTATATCAAGGTGGATGCTCGTCTATCGGCCAAATATGGCCTCCCACAATCCTGAGATCCGACACCCGTCCCTTGGCCGCACGGGGGATGGATGACGCCCGTTGCGCATTCCCCATTCCGCGTCACAAGTGAGGCATTTCATGTGGCACGCGGCCTTGGCCGGTTCGGGTGCCGCACACGTGCGGCACCTGCGGGGGACCGTTGAACGATCGCCGATGGTCATGTGATGATCCCGGGCGCGCGATCGTGTCGCGACCTTTCGGCGCCGTTCCTTTCCGCGGCACCCGTGGACATCGCAAGGTTGACCCCCTCCCAATCGGGTGCGACTCTTTAGCTATGCTCACCATCGCCTTGAGTGCCTTGGCTGTCGCCATATTTTTCGGGCCTGAGATCGTCTTCTACGGCAGCTTCCTACGGGGTCGCCGACGAGTTTGAGGCCGGAATGTGGGAACCTTCCCGATTCAGTGCCTGTTCGGCCGCCGCGCCTGCGAGTAGCCGCGATCACCACTGCACGTCCCATCTCACAATACAGAAAGAGAACGATGCACATGCGCATCATCATGAAAGCTTTCTGCGGTCTCTCTTTCGCGATGACGGCGATGGCGAGCGCGCAGGCCGCACCGGCCACGGTACTCCGAGTGGGCAGACTGGTCGACCCGGCAACGGGAACCAGCACGGTCAACCAGCTCATCGTGATCGAGAACGGCCGGTTCACGGCGATCGGCGCCGACGTCCCGATCCCTCCCGGCGCCAAGGTCATCGACCTGTCCGCCCTCACGGTTGTTCCGGGATTGGTCGATGCGCACAACCACCTGGCGCTCACATACAAGGAAGTGCCTGAACGCAACAACTATTACATCACTTACATCAACGAGACGTCGGAGTTGCGCGCCATCCAGGCCGCGTCCAATGCTATGCAGATGCTCGCCGCCGGCTTCACCATGGTGCGCGACCTCGGCAACAACGCGCTCTACGCCGACGTGGCGTTGCGGCAGGCGATCGAGCAGGGGTGGCTGCCGGGTCCCACCATCATCCCATCGGGCCTGATCATCGGCGGGTTGGGCGGCCAGTTCTCCCCGACACCGCAGATGGCGCGCGACCACTCGATTGTCTACCCCGAGTACCTCGAGGCCGACACCCACGACGAGATCATCAAGGCTGTGCGACAGAACGCGCTATTCGGCGCACGCGTTATCAAGATTTGCGTTGACTGCAAGCGCTGGGGTTACACCACCGACGAGGTTCGCCTGTTCATCGATGAAGCAGGCAAGGCCGGGCTCAAGGTCGCCGGACACGTCCAAACCGCCGCGGGCGCGCGCCGAGCAATTGAGGCCGGGATCTGGTCGATCGAACACGACGTTGCGCTCAACGATTCACTGCACCGGATGATGGCAGCCAAGGGGATCTTCCGCGCCGGAACCGAGACGCCGATCACGCTCGTTGGTCACACCACCGAAGCAGCGTACGCGCGGACGGTCGCCGGGCTCCGGAATGCGTGGGAAAACAAGGTGCCGCTCACATTCTCGACCGACGCCGACTATTACGTGCCCGGGATGAATCGCGGTCAGGTGGCCATCGAGTTCCTGCGCACCTGGACAGACGCAAAGATTCCCGCCAAGGACATTCTGCGAGCGATGACGATCAACGGCTATCGGGTATCCGACATCGAGACTCGCCGCGGCCCGATTCGTGTCGGATTTCCCGCTGACCTGATCGCAGTGGTCGGCAATCCGCTCGAGAACATCGATGCGCTCCGGCAGGTGCCGTTCGTGATGAAGGATGGCATGGTGTACAAGCAGGATGGCGTGATTCTCGTAGGCGAATTTCTCCATGGCGGTCCGGTGAATCCGCGCGGCGGGCGCTAAACCGCCGGCGGGTCAGGGCCGAGGAGAAAACCGATGCCGGCCCGCAGGCGTACTGTTGGCATGATCCCCTCCACGCACCCAGACGCGACTTCCCGCAAGGGAAAGGACCACACCATGAACCGATCCATGAAGATCGCAGCAAAGGCCGCCGCCGTCCTCCTCGCCGTGGCGTGCATGGCCTCCCCGCCAGTTCCGGCGCAGGGCAACCCTGCCCGTCCTGGTACCCTGAAATCATTCGTCAAGCCAAACGATGCGGCGCTCAAGAGCATGCTCTCGCCGATCCAGTACGCGGTGACACAGCATGACGCCACCGAGCAACCGTACCGCAACGAGTTCTGGGACAACCACGACGCCGGCATCTATGTCGATGTGGTGT
>JBDSMU010000081.1:0-39819 GCA_039915685.1 Gemmatimonadales bacterium
TACCTTCCGTCATGCCACCAATCATTCGTGCCCCCCGCGGTTCGGTTCGCACCGCCAAGGGTTGGATCCAGGAAGCCGCGAAGCGGATGTTGATGAACAACCTCGATCCCGACGTCGCAGAGAATCCGGATGAGCTGATCGTGTACGGTGGTCGAGGAAAGGCCGCGCGCGACTGGGAGAGCTTTCACCGTATCATCGCCACACTCGATCGCCTCGAGAACGACGAGACGCTGCTGGTGCAGAGCGGCAAGCCGGTCGCCGTACTACGCACTCACGAGATGGCGCCGCGAGTACTGATCGCGAATTCGAATCTCGTTCCCAAGTGGGCGACCTGGGAAGAGTTCGACCGGCTCGACCAGGCAGGGCTGATGATGTACGGCCAGATGACCGCTGGTTCGTGGATCTACATCGGCACTCAGGGCATTCTGCAGGGCACCTACGAGACGTTTGCGTCGGCCGCCGCAAAACATTTCGGCGGCACCCTCGCCGGCACCATCACCGTGACCGCCGGACTGGGCGGCATGGGCGGCGCCCAGCCGCTCGCGGTAACGCTGGCCGGTGGCGTGTCGATCACCGTGGAGGTCGATCCGACGCGCATTCAGCGGCGCCTCGATACCCGATACCTCGACGTGGTAGCGTCGTCGCTCGACGACGCACTTGCCACCGCTCGCAACGCGGCGGCGGAAAGACGTCCGCTGTCCATCGGTCTCCTCGGCAACGCCGCCGAGGTGCTGCCGGCGATGCTGCGGCAGAACTTCCTTCCCGAATTGGTCACCGACCAGACGTCAGCGCACGATCCGATGTGGGGATACATCCCGCCGTCCCGCCCCGACGAGGACATCGATACGCTCCGTACCGCGAACCCCGCAGGATATTTGGAGCGCGCCCGCGCCGCGATGGTGACGCATGTCGAGACAATCATCGAGATGCAGCGCCGCGGCGCCGTCGCATTCGATTACGGCAATAACCTCCGCGCACAAGCGCAGCTCGGCGGGCTTTCGAATGCATTCGATTATCCCGGCTTCGTGCCGGCGTTCATCCGTGACTCATTCTGCGAGGGGCGCGGTCCGTTTCGCTGGGTGGCACTCTCCGGCGACCCTGCCGACATCGCGGCCACCGACGCGGCCCTGCTCGACCTCTTCCCCGACGACGAACGCCTGCAGCGCTGGCTAGGTTGGGCCGGTGAGAAGATCGCCTTTCAGGGGCTGCCCGCCCGCATCTGCTGGCTGGGCTACCGCGAGCGGGATCGCGCCGGACTGCTGTTCAACGAGATGGTGCGAGACGGCCGAGTGTCGGCGCCAATCGTGATCGGTCGCGACCACCTCGATGCCGGCAGCGTGGCGTCGCCGTATCGGGAAACCGAGGCGATGCTCGACGGTTCCGATGCAGTGAGCGACTGGCCATTGCTCAACTTTGCGGTGGGGACAGCGAGTGGCGCCGGCTGGATGTCGTTCCATCACGGTGGTGGCGTCGGCATGGGATACTCACAACACGCTGGCCTGGTCGCGGTGGCCGACGGCAGCGATCAAGCAGCCCGACGGCTTTCGCTCTGCCTCCTGAATGATCCGGCGATGGGCGTGATCCGTCATGCCGATGCGGGCTACGATCTCGCGAGGCAGGTAGCCAGTGAGCGTGGTCTCGACCTTCCATCGATCGACGGCGCCTAGCGGACGAAATTCTCCGCCGCTGCCGTAAATGTTGGCGCGGTCACGTCGCCCGCGAACAGCTCGACCCGCAACCGGTCGCTCGCCAATAGCTCCACCAGCAACGTGCCGAAATACTCTGTGGTCACCGTACCATCGGCGCGTACGCGCACCAGATGATACGCCACCGGTCCCGACTGTGGCGTGACATCGCCGAATACCGATTCGCCCGCACGCGGCGCGCACTTGCACCCTCCCCCCAACAGCGTTCCCAAACCCACCCGCGGCTGGTCGGGGAATCGGGCGTCCCCACGAAACGACAGATGCCCATCCCACCATGGCGCTGTTACCGCCTGGGCGGTGCGGGGGGTGAACTCACGGAACCAGTTTCCCGAAAGGCGACCGTCAGTATCCCACACCAGTCGCCCGGCTGGCGCTGGCAAGCCGCCCATTCGCGACACGACCTGCGTAAGCAACGCGCCCCCGTAGAACTCTACCGGATGACGCGCGTGACGATAGCTGTCAGGGTACCGCGGTGTGGCGATCCATGCATTCACTCGCGTGAAGTCGGTGATGCCGAATCCGATCCCGCTGTCAGGGTCGGCCACCAAGCCGAGCCGCTGGCCCGCCGGCACCACAGTGCCCTCGCGGATGAACCCATCAAGCGCCACACCGGTGTAGGTGTACTCGATGTTCTCGCTGACTGCGATCGTCACCGTGCGTCCATCAGCCCCGCCTACGGTAACCACCGTACCCCGTGCGGCGGCAACGACCGGGACCGGCCCACCGGTAAACGGCATCGGGGCGCCACACGCCCCCCGTTCGTGCACATCCCAACGCGAGAGGTTTGCGCCGATCACCTGACCGGGAAGCACCACCTCACCAAGCGGGTGGACGCAGGCAACGCGATCGGCCGCCAGGGGTAGCGAGGCAAACAGTGCAACGGACCCGGATCCGTCGGGCATCGTGCTGCCACACGCGGTGACGGCTCCAGCAAGCGTCATCGCCGCGAGCGCGATTTGTCTGGTGTTCATCAGTCCCGCTCCCGAGTGGTGAAGTCCCATCAGTGGAGACGGCCGGTACGCTCACGGGGTCACAATGGCACGTCGAATTGATAGATTGCGGCATGCACGCCGATCAACTCTTCACCGGCATCTCCCAGCTCGCGACCCCTCGTGGACAGTTCGCGGTCCGTGGGCCGGCGATGCGGGAACTCGACGTGATCGACCAAGCCGCGCTGGCCGTCACCGACGGGCGGGTTGCGTGGGTGGGACCAGCAGACGCGTGGCGGGACACGGCCGACGTGATCACTGATTTGGGGGGTCGAGCCGTCGTGCCGGGAATAGTTGACCCGCACACTCATGCAGTTTGGGCCGGCGACCGACTCGCTGATTTCGAGGCGCGCTGCGCTGGCGTCCCCTACGAGGAAATACTGGCGCTCGGCGGTGGGATCCGGCGCACCATGCGGCTCACTGCTTCAGCGTCGATGGAGGAGCTCGTTGCCGGCGCGGAGCGCCGCCTCCGTGCGCTGATCCGCAGTGGCGCTACAACCATAGAGGTCAAGAGCGGGTACGGGGGAACGCATGAGGCCGAGATCGCGTCGCTGGAGGCCATCCGCAACGTCGCCCCCCTCGTTCCGGCCCGCATCATCCCGACGCTGCTGCTGCATGTGCCTCCACGCGAGCTCACTGAGCGCGACACCTACCTCAGGATGGCAACGGAACGCCTGATCCCCGATGTGGCGCGGCGGCGCCTGGCGCGAGCCGTCGACGTGTTCATCGAGCGTGAAGCTTTCTCACTCGACGAGGCGCGCGCAATATTCGAGGCGGCACGAAGCGCGGGCCTCGCGATCAAGGCGCATGTCGATCAGTTCCATGCCATCGGCGGACTCGAACTCGCCCTCGAGTTCGACGCGATTTCTGTCGATCACCTCGAAGCATCCGGCGCACCACAGATCCAGGCACTGGCGGCAAGCAGCACAGTGGCTGTCATACTTCCGGGCGTGACCATTCACCTCGGGGTGCAGGCCGCCCCGGGTCGGGCGATGATCGATGCGGGTTGCGCCGTGGCGGTGGCCACCGACCTCAATCCTGGTTCCGCGCCGATCTACTCATCACAGTTGGCGATGGCGTTGGCGGTACGAATCAACGAACTCACCCCCGCCGAGGCACTCACCGCTGGTACGGCGAATGCAGCCGCGGCGCTGGGCCTGGACGATGTGGGGCGGCTCGCCGAGGGTCAGCACGCCGATTTCATCGTGGTTGATGGCGAGGATTGGCGTACCATGGTCTACGTCCTCGGCGGATCACCAGTAGCCGACATGTACATCGCCGGGAAACGAGTCGCATGAATCCGGTCGAGGTGGGTCTGCCGATGTCCATCGACGATGTGGCGATGGTGGCGCGAGACGGCGCGCCGGTTGTGCTGGCCGACGCGGCACGTCCGCGCATCGCCGCATCCCGGCGGTACATCGAGCAGATCGTAACCGAGAACCGCGTCGTGTATGGGGTGACGACCGGTTTCGGAAAGCTTGCGCACGTGCGCATTGCACCCGACGATGTCCGCCAGCTCCAGCGAAACTTGATCGTGTCCCACGCGATGGGGGTCGGTGAGCCGCTCGCCATCGACGTGGTGCGTGCCATGCTGCTCCTCCGAGCCCAGAGCCTCGCATTCGGCTATAGCGGCGCCCGCCTCGAGGTGGTCGAGTTGCTGCTCGGCATGCTCAGCGCGGGGGTGCACCCGGTGATCCCGGCGCAGGGGTCGGTGGGTGCGAGCGGCGACCTGGCGCCGCTGGCGCACATGGCGCTCACCCTGATCGGTGAGGGACCAGCAGAATATCGCGGGGATGTGATCCCAGCTGCGCAAGCACTCGCCCAGGCCGGCCTCAAGCCGCTGGTGCTGGAGGCGAAAGAGGGGTTGGCCCTCATCAACGGCACCCAGGCGATGACGGCCATCGGTGCGCTGGTGATCCACGACGCGATGCAGCTCGCCACCGCGGCCGACATCGCAGCCGCGATGTCGCTGGAGGCGCTCAGGGGAACGCGCGCGCCGTTCGACCTCCGAGTCGCGATGATCCGTCCACACCCCGGCGCGGCAATCACTGCTGCGAATGTGCTCGCGCTATCGGCCGACTCACCGATTCACGCATCGCACGCCGATTGCGACCGGATCCAGGATGCCTATTCACTCCGCTGCGTGCCGCAAGTACACGGTGCGAGTCGCGATGCATTGCAGCATGTGGCTGACGTCATCAGTCGTGAGATCAACGCCGTCACCGACAATCCGCTGGTGTTCGCCGAGGACGACACCGTGATCTCCGCCGGAAACTTCCACGGCCAGCCAGTGGCCGTTGCGATGGACTACGCCAAGATCGCGATCGCCGAGTTGGCAAATATCGCTGAGCGGAGGGTCGAGCACATGCTGGACCCGGCGGTGTCGGGATTGCCGGCATTTCTGGCCCGGCAGGGCGGGTTGCACTCCGGCCTGATGATTTCGCAGTACACCGCCGCATCGCTCGTGAGCGAGAACAAGGTGCTGGCGCACCCGGCGAGCGTCGACTCGATTCCGACCAGCGCCAACCAGGAAGATCACGTGTCGATGGGCACGACCAGTGCCCGGCAGTGCGCGATGATCCTGGAGAATGCCCGCTGGGTGATCGCGATAGAGGTGATCAATGCGGTGCAGGCGCTCGACTTCCATCATCCGCTGCAACCTGGCCCCGGGGTGGGCGCCGCAGTTCGGGCGGTGCGCCACGTCGTGCCGCCGCTCGACGCCGATCGGCTGATGACGGGCGACCTCGCGGCAGTGCGTGAACTTGTGGTGAGCGGCCTGCTCCAGGACGCGGTCGAGGCTGCGGTGGGTCCGCTCCGCTAGGCGGGCACTGACCTGCTCCTGACCCCGCGCGCGCGGGTTTCACGACACCTTGGGGCTGACCTCAACCGGATTCTCGATGCGCCATCGCTTCCTCGCCGTGCTCACGCTGGCCGCGATTGCGTGCGCCGCCCCGCCGATCGAGCCGATTTCGTCATCACCGCCAGGCGGTGGGCTCCGACTGCTTTTTCTTGGCAACTCGCTCACCTACGTACACGACGTGCCTCAGCTCGTGATCAGCATGGCAACGGCCATCGGCCGTCCGCCACGGATCGTCGTGACCCGCGCTGCAGCGAATCTTGGTCTGGAGGATCACTGGAACGACGCAAAGACCCGCGCGTTCGTCATGAGCGGACATTTTGACTTCGTGATCATGCAGCAAGGCCCGTCGACACTTCCCGAAAGCCGGATCGACTTGTTGCACTGGGCGGAGGTACTCAGTGCCGCGGCAAGGCGGCACGGCGCCCGGCCGGCGATGTACGGTGTGTGGCCGACGCGGGGCGGTGACATCGATGCAGGGATAACCAACTACTCCGACGCCGCAACGGCCAACGATGCGTTGTTGTTGCCGGTCGCGGCAGCATGGCGAGCCACCTGGGCCGCCGACCCTTCGATGCCGCTGCAGGGATCCGATGATTTTCATCAGGGCGTCCATGGGGCCTGGCTTGCCGCGTTGGTGATTGCATCGGTGTTGTACGACCTGCCGCCGGAGCGGTTCCCCAATCTCTTTCCTGCGATCATCACCGCGGCGCAGGAGTCGGTGATGAAGGCGGCAGCGACCAGCGTTGTTGCCCGAGGTCGCTAGCTGGCGTCGTACTCACCCGTTCGCAACAGTTGTCTCGCCGCCTGTAGCGCCGATCTCGTACCCACCAGAACCAGGATGTCCCCCGGCTCGATGCGTTCCGACTTGCTCGGTGCCGGAATGCCGATGTCGCCACGGGTGATCGCGAGTGCGGTCGCACCGGTATGCCCTCGCAATCCGATCTCGGCGAGCGTGCGTCCCGCCGCGTAGTGTTCGCGTCCGACCGCAAAGGTGGTCGGAGCACCAATTCCCGGCAGAAGGTGCGTTGCCGTCCCAAGGCGCTCCGCCGTGCGATTAGCGATCGGTGACGGCATCTCCTCGGTGAATGCACCCGATGTGCGCATCTCTTCCGTTGCCTGCTCGGGCGGCAATGATGAACTCAGCGCCGCAATAAGCACCTCAGCTCCTGCACGCACGTGCCCCTGCAGGTTGGTGGCGCTCCGCCACGCGGCGAGCCCAAGCACGAACAGCAGCACCAGCAAGACCGTCAGCCCGCCAAAGCGGGGCAGGAACGGCTCGGTGATGAACAGCAACGGCAGGCCGAGCAAGAGCACGATCGTGAGCTCGATCGTGGTGACCAGCGCGCGGCGCGGCGCGAGCGCACGGTCGAATCGGTCCACGGGGAGCGCCAGATCCCCCAGCACGCCGGCCGCTCCGCGGGCCACCCGGAAGACGCCGAACAGGAATGGGGTGGCGAGTGTCGCAGCGATCACCCACACCATCACGCGCGCCACGGTGGTCGATACATCAAGTGCGCCCATCAACCGGTCGCGTATGCCGGGGCCTGCCACCGACATCCCGATGATCACGGCAATGAGCGACGCGGTATCGACCAGCAGCCAGAGACCGAGCCGGCGGAGCCGCGACCCGATCGACCGCCGGCTCGGGTCGCGACGGATATCCTCCACCCAGGTGCCGTACAGCGCCGAGTAGGTCTGGATCGGGCGGGGGAGCTTGCGGTCGATCCACGATGCCACGGCATCGGACGCGCCCACCATCCACGGTGTCGACAGTGTGGTCAGCGCCGACACAGCAACCGCAACCGGATAGAGGAACTCTCGGACACCGCCACTCGCAATGCCCACGGCAGCGATGATGAATGAGAACTCGCCGATCTGCGCCATGCTCATTCCCGCGCGTACCGCGCGCCGGGTGCCCTGGCCTGCCAAAAAAGAGCCCAAGCTCACTGCGACGACCTTGCCCACCAGGACGACGATCACCAGCACCACGATTGCCACCCAGTGCTCGGCGAGCGCCGATGGGTCGATCAGCATCCCGACCGAGACGAAGAAAACCGCCGCGAAGACGTCGCGCACCGGACGCACCAGTTCCATCACATGATGTGATTTACCCGACTCGCTTATGAGCGAGCCGGCGATGAACGCGCCAAGTGCCACCGAGTAGCCGAGTCGCTGGGCGAGTAGAGCGAAGACGAAGCAAAGGCCGATGCTGGTGACGACCGTCGTCTCCGGGCGTCGGAGTCGCACCACGAATCGCATCAGTCGTGGGATCACCAGCAGGCCCGCCACCACCCAGATTGTCACTAGTGTCGCAAGGCGCATCCCGGTTCCCAGGAGACCGCCGGCTTGATCCCCCCCAGCCGGGCCGAATGATGCGATGGCGGTGAGTGCCATGATGGCGACGAGGTCCTCGACAATCAGCACGCCGAAGACATGGTCACGAAGCTTTCGGGGGACGCCATGGTCCTCGAAAGTTTTGGCGATGATCGTGGTGCTCGATATCGCCACGATGGCAGCCGCGATGATGGTCTCGCGACCGGACCAGCCGAGCATTCGCGCCGCGGCAAGCCCAAGCAGTGCCATCAGCGACACGTCGATCACCGCGGTGATCCCCGCGCTTGCCCCGACGCGGATCAGCCGACGGATCGAGAACTCGAGCCCGATCGCGAAGAGGAGGAGGATCACGCCGAGTTCCGCGAGGATCTCGGTCGTACCGGTATCGGCGCTGAATGGAAGCACCGTCACGTGCGGTCCGATGAGCAGTCCCGCGAGCAGGTAGCCGAGGATCACCGGCTGCTTCAGCCACTGGAACACGACCGTGGTGACCGCCGCGGTGCACAGCACCACGGCGAAGGTTGTGAGGAAGGCGGTGGCGCTGTGCACTAGGAGACCACGCCTGCCGGATCAGTGGCGGGGGCTGCCCCACCTCCCATCACGATCGGGCGCCATGCGATCGCCTCCCACGCCGCATCAAGCGTTGCCGCCGCGTGGGGGTGATGCGCGCTCCACTCGCGAGTGGCCACCTTTTCGGTGGCAAAGGTGGCGAGCGTGAGCCAGACCGAGGTCCACAACTCGACCACGCCGGCGCGCACCGTCCCCTCCTGCTTGCCGAGGGCGATCAAGTGCTCGAGGGCAGTGCGAAACTCCGCGGCGGCGGTGCGGGAGGGTTCGTCAAGCTCGCGAGGATGCTTCCAGGCGAGCAGCAGCCGGATCCTGCCTGGATCACGCTCGCCCACTTCCAGCCAGTGCCGGGCAAGACCACCCAGCCGCTCCCCCACGGTGCGACCGGTACCAGTGCCGGCGTCGCGCGCCAGCGCGGCTCCCCAGTACTGCGTCTCCCGATAGGCAGCGTTGAGAAGCGCCTGCTTGCTGGGGAAATGTCGGTAGATCGTCCCCTCAGCCACGCCCGCCCGTTTCGCGAGCATCGGCGTGGTCGTCGCGTGGTAGCCCGAGGTGGTGAACAGGTCGCGGGCGGCCTCGATCAGGCGATCTCGCGTGGTGAGAGCAGATTCGGACACGTTCAGCCCTCGACAGAGTGGGGACCCGCCCGGGGCGGGTTATTTTCGGGCCGGTACCATTGCCCCGAACAGAGGATACTCGGTATGAAGATGCTCGTACTCGGCGCCGGCCTGCAGGGTTGCGCATGTGCCTTTGACCTGCTGAACGACCCCGAGGTGACACGGGTCACCCTCGCCGACCTCCAGCCCGACCGCATGGCCCGGTTCCTCAGCCGTCGTGACGATCCGAGACTGCGACCTGTTGCGCTCGACGTCACCGATCACGCTGCGGTCCTCGAGACGATGCGGTCGCACGACGCCGTGATGAGCGCCATTCCATACTACTTCAATGGTCCGATGGCGAAGCTGGCCGTCGAAGCAGGGTGTCATTTCGCGGATCTGGGCGGGAACACCGAGATCGTGATGGAGCAGAAGAAGCTGGAGACCGAAGCGCATGACAAGGGACTGTCGATCATGCCGGACTGCGGCCTCGCACCGGGTATGGTCAACATTCTCGCGGCAGAGGGAATCCGGCGCCTCGACAAGACCGACGCCGTGCGGATTTTCGTGGGCGGCCTCCCGCAGCACCCCGAGCCACCGCTCAACTACCAGATTGTCTACTCGCTCGAGGGCGCACTCGATTATTACACCACGCCGTCGTGGATCCTTCGGGGCGGTCGCCCCACCGAAGTCGATGCATTGAGCGAACTCGAACCGGTCAGTTTCCCCGAGCCGGTCGGCACGCTCGAGGCATTCCACACCGCCGGCGGCATCTCCACGATGCCGTTTACATGGAAGGACAAGGTCCGTGAGATGGAGTACAAGACCTTGCGCTACCCGGGGCACGCCGACCTGATGCGGGCGATCCGCGAGATGGGGCTTCTGGGCATGGAGCCCATCCTGGTCAAGGGGCAGAAGGTCGTTCCGCGCGACGCGTTCATCGCTGCAGTCTCGCCGCAGCTCACCAAGCCCGAGGGACAAGACCTCGTGGCGCTGCGCGTGATCACCAGCGGCACGCGCGATGGCAAGCCGCACCGCACCACTTTCGATCTCATCGACTATTACGACGACAAGCACGGAGTCTCGGCGATGATGCGCACCACCGGCTACTCGCTGTCGCTCACCGGCCTCACCCAGGCGCGCCGCCAGGTGATCCGGTTCGGTGTCACCACGCCAGACGAAGGCATGCCGTTCGATCGGTATGTCGGAGGCCTCAAGGCGCGTGGCGTCCTGATCCGCGAATCATGATCGGCCCCGGTGGCGTCGTGCCCGGCACCGTGCCGTTCAGCCCCGTTCGCGTGGTCGTGGGCGTGTTGCTGGTCGCCGGAGCCGCGGCGTTGCTCCTGGCTGCGCGACGGGCGCGGCGAGAAGGGCGACCGTCGCAACCGCTCATGCTGGTCGGTATCGGGTTCCTGCTCTACGGGGCGCCCAACCTGATCTGGCGGGACAACAACATCGCGGTGGCGGTGGGCTCGGTCATCGGCATCGCGTGCATGGCGCTCGGGATGTTCCGTTCGTGGAAGCCGCGAAAGGACTGAAATGCCTACGTCAGTGAGTCACGCGCTGGCGGCGGGAGCCATTGGCGCGATACTGGCTCCCGAATCTACGAACCGCAGATACTGGATGGTGGGGGTGGCATGTGCCGTCGCGGTCGATCTCGATGCCGTCGGCCGTCCCTTCGGTCACGCCGATATCGCATTGATGGGCGGGCACCGCGCGCTCACTCACTCGCTGCCCTTCGCGGTGGCACTCGGCGCGGTCGCGACCATCGCCTTCTTCCGCGGTCGGATGTGGGATGGTCACCGGTGGCGAATCGCAGCGTATCTCGTGCTCGCCACCGCGTCGCACGGTCTGCTCGACCTGTTGACCACCTACGGCCAAGGCGTCGGGCTCCTGATGCCGTTCAACTGGGTCCGCTACGAGTCGGCGTGGCGGCCGGTGCGTGGACTCAACGAGATCTGGATTGTCTGGTTCCCGTTGATCGCGGCCATCGTGATCGCGCGCTGGTTGCGGTCACGCTCCGCCGCGACGGCGGCCTGAGCCACTACCAGGCCGTTCCCGCGCCGACATAAACCCGGGTCCGTCCCTCGGCGCGACCCACCGTCATCGTGAGCTGCGCGGCCCGCAGGATCCGAAGCGAGAATCCCCCGCCCACTCCCCACGTCCAGTCGTTGACGGTGAGGCGCAGGTCGCCGTTGTTGTAGGCCTGGGTCGGGTCGGGGTCCGCCAGCGGCGAAAGATCGGAGAAAACCCGACCGCCATCGACGAACCCGAGCACCGAAAACGCGCCGATTGCCCCGAAGTTCATCACGTCGTGTCGAACTTCCATTCCTGCCAACAGCACACCGCGCCCCACCTGTTCGCCCTCACCCAGGGCGCGATGCGACGAGATCCCACCAAGCACCGTGATCGGTCGCTCCCAGGCGGGAATTTCGTGTAACGCGGCGATGGCCCCGGCACTGGACATAGCCCGCAAGCCAGCACGAGCGGTGATGCGTGTTCCCTCACGCGGCGTAAACCAACCACTCCCCATCGCGTACCCACCGTGATAACCGTCGGCAGCGGTCCCGACAAAGCCCCCTGCCTCGATCAGTGCACCACGGCGCGGATCGTACTCGCGGTCGCGGAGGTCGAGGACCAGGGCGCCGCGGAGCTGGCCGTCGTCCTGCCGCAGCCCGTCAGTCGCGAAGCACAGCTGTTCCACCGTACAGCCGTTCGACGGTGCATACGGATATCGTGAACCAAGGTCGACGACATCGCCGTGCAACGCGGTATGGTCGGCTGCGAGCCGAACCGCCAGCTGCAGCGGACCGAGACGTCGCGTAACCTCACCCCATCCGGTATACCGAACCCGGTCGATATCGCCGTCGGGGACACCGAAGTGCACCTGCTTGCCCGCCCGTGCAGAACCCGCCAGCCGCCAGCCTTCGGCCGCGCGCGGAAAGTCCACGCGGATGCTGCCGAAGCGGCTGCCCCTCGTCGAATAGCCGGCCTCGACGGCAATAGCGCTGCGCAACGACACCCGATCGTCGTAGTCGGCCTGGCGGAAGGTGATCCACCGCGCCACACCCATCGCGCCGTCGTTCGGCGACGCCGTGACATACGGAAAATACGACGTACGCCATGGCGGCCAGGTGCGCGATTCGTCGGCGTCCTGGGCGTGCGACGAAGGCGCACCGATAGCCAGTAATAGCGTTGCAATCAGGCCAGACCGAATCATGCGAACAATACGGCGGTGTCCTCAACCCGGGCACCCTTCTGATCGGCGACCGCAAACCGCGCCCGGAAGATTGATGCCGCGCCGTAGTCGCCGTTCTTGTTGACGGCGTAGAACTGCAGGTTGAACGATGGCTTGCCGTCCGGGCGCATCAACCTCGGCGGCGTCATCGCTACCACCCGCTTCAGCGTCTCGAGCGCCGCATCCTTCGGGTGCATCCCGCGCCGCATGTGTTCCACGGTGAGGAATCCGCCGCACACCATGATGTTCGATTCGCCCCGACCGGTCGATCCTGCCGCGCCGATGTCATTGTCGGTGTACTGCCCCGCGCCGACAATCGGTGAGTCACCGACCCGACCCGGAATCTTCCAGGCCAGCCCGCTTGTGGTGGTGACCGACGAGATGTCGCCGTTCGGTGCCACCACGTTCATGTTGATGGTGCCGGTCGGACGAATCGCCATTTTTTCGGTACCGGGTACGTCGATGTAGTCGTCGTTCGGCCCCCGATTGGCGCGCCATTGCAACCACTTCTCGCGCGACTCCGGCGTCAACAGATCCTCCAGCTTGAAGCCATACGACATGGCAAATCGCTGCGCATCCTTGCCAACGAGCATGATGTGATTGGTGTACTTGAGCACCAGCCGCGCGACCTCGCTGGGCGTCTTGATGCCCTCGAGTGCGCCCACCGCACCGGCGCGGCGCGTCGGACCGTGCATGCAGGAGGCGTCGAGCTGGACCGTGCCCTCCTCGTTCGGGAGGCCGCCGTAGCCGACCGAATCATCCGTCGGATCCAGCTCCTGGATCTTCACGCCCTCCACAGCCGCATCCAGCGTGTCGCCTCCCTTCAGGACCATCTCGACGGCGCGCGCCACACCCCGAATCCCGTTCGCGGATGAGACCGCGACGGGGTGGGAAGGCGGGCGGAGCACGATGGCCGGGGCGCCGATGGCGGGCACGGCCATCGCGGACCGGGAGGTAAGGGCGGTTCCGGCCACCACCGCGCCGGCGGTGCCGAGGAATGAACGTCGGGAGAACGAGCTGTCGGACATGAAGGATCCTCGGGAAGGCAGGAGATGGGGAAATCTATAGATTTCCCGGCCATGACATCGGACAGGCGCCCCCGGCTCGACCCGGAAATCTTCCACCTCCCCGTCGAACGAATGCGTGACGGGTACTATAGCGACAAATACTTCGTCCGCGCCCGTGATCTCCTCCGCCTCGATGGGCACTCCCCCCGCGTCACCATGCAGGTATTCGGCAAGACCGCCGCATACCTCGGCGGGATCGACGAGGCGATCGCCATTCTCAAGCTGTGTAGCGACGACTGGTCAGCCCTCACGGTAAGGGCCCTCCACGACGGCGACGCGATCGAACCGTGGGATGTGGTACTCGAAATCGAAGGCCCCTACGAACAATTCGTGCACCTCGAGACGCTCTACCTGGGCGTACTCGCGCGGCGGACCCGCGTGGGCACCAACACCCGCCGTGTCGTCGACGCCGCCCGTCCGAAAGACATCATGTTCTTCCCCGCTCGGCATGATCACTGGCTGGTGCAGACCGGCGACGGATATGCAGCCCACATCGCCGGTGCGATTGGCGTATCGACCGACGCACAGGCGTCGTGGTGGGGAAGCGAGGGGATCGGCACTGTTCCGCACGGGCTGATCGCCGCTTATGGCGGCGACACTGTGCTCGCGTCGCGCAAGTTCCTGGAGCACATGGAGCCGCACATCCGCTTGGTCACGCTGGTCGATTTCAACAACGACTGCGTCGGCACGTCACTCGCGATTGCCGATGCGATCGGCCCGCAGCTTTACGGTGTTCGTCTCGACACCAGCGAGATGATGGTTGACAAGTCGGTGCTGCCGATGATGGGACGCACTCGCCCGACCGGGGTCAATCCGCAGCTCGTTCACAACGTGCGCACCGCCCTGGATACATCCGGCCACACCGGCGTGCGGATCGTGGTGTCAGGTGGTTTCGATGTCGCGAAGATCACGGCGTTCGAGACGATGGGAGTGCCGGTCGATGCGTACGGCGTCGGGTCGTCGCTCTTCCAAGGCCGCTATGACTTCACCGCCGATGTGGTGCTGGTCGAGGGCAAGCCGCACGCCAAGGTGGGCCGGAGCTGGCGGGATAATTCGCGGCTGGAGTTGGTGACTTGAGCGTGACCGAACCAGCGTGGCTCGATGGACGCACGATCTTCTGGGACGTCGACACCCAAGTGGATTTCATCCACGCCGACGGGCTCCTGGCGGTGCCCGGTGGCGTGGAGATCATCCCCGCCCTCAAGCGCCTCACCGACTTCGCGCATGCATCCGGGATCCGGATCGTCGCCACCGCCGACGACCACGATCTGGGTCACGCCGAGATCCTCACCGCCGAGCACGCCGACTGGCGGGCGACGTTTCCGCCGCACTGCATGCGAGACACGCCGGGTCAGCGAAAAATCCCCGAGACGACGCTGCACGATCACCTCCTGCTCCAGCCAGTGCCCGTGGATCTCCAGGTTGCCCGCACGATCGCCGCCCATCACGGCGACATCCTCCTCCACAAGCCCGCGCTCGATGTCTTCGAGTGGAATCCGCACGCGGCGGTAGTCCTTTCGATGCTCGCACCGCAACGCGTGGTGATCTACGGCGTGGCGACCGACTTCTGCGTCGCCGCCGCAGTAGGGGGCCTGCGCCGGCTGCTCCCCGATGCCGAGCTGGTGGTGGCAAGAGACGCCATCGCAGCCGTGGACGCACCGAGTGGCACCGCGCTCTGCGACCGCTGGTGTCAGGATGGCATCAGATTGGCCGACGCCGCTACCATCACCGGATGAATGCAGCCCACGAGGCGCCATGAGCCCCGAACCGCGCAACGCCATCCCCGTCACACAGTATTTCGTACGCGGGATTGTGATCACTCTTCCCGCCGCGCTCACACTCTGGATCGCGTGGCGAGCCGTGGCATGGGTCGACTCATGGCTCGGTCTCCGCGTGCCCGGTGTCGGCCTGGTGCTGATCGTAGTCCTCATCACAGTCATTGGCGCCCTGACCCGGAACGTGGTCGCCCGGGCAACGATGTCGACGCTCGATGGCGTGTTCGACCGGCTGCCACTGATTCGCCTGCTCTATACTGCTGCAAAGGATCTGATGGGTGCGTTCGTGGGCGAGAAAAAGCGCTTCAACCGCGCGGTCCGGGTCCAACCCGACCCCTCCCTCGACCTCTGGTTCCTGGGATTCGTGACCTCCGACGACGGCGACCGGCTCGGCCTCCCGGGACACGTCGCGGTCTACCTCCCTCAGTCGTATAACATCGCCGGCAACCTGATCTTGGTGCCCGCCGCATCGGTAATCCCTGTGGATGTTGACAGTGCCGACTTGATGGCTTTCATCGTATCCGGAGGGGTCGCACAGGGAGGAGGCGCCGGTCGGACGGAACCCTGAACGGTCCGTCCAGTGTTAACACCTGAGGGCCCAAGCCGTCCTCACGTGACAAGAATCCTGAACCGACACCTCAGCAAGGCTGATTTCATGACACGCATCCGACCGCTTATCCTCGCCCTCTTTGCCGTCGCGGCTTGCAGCAGCAACAACGACGTCACCGGGCCTGGCACCGGCACCACGCTGGCATTCGACGTGGCAACGATCGCCTCCGACGCAGTGGCCGAGGACGTCGACCTCATGGCGGGAATGGACGGCGAGATCGGGCTGCTGACCGGAAGCGCCCTCCTCGTCGACGGCATCCCGGGTCGCCCGACGGTGAGCGGCTGCAATTTCAGCACGGGCAGGTTCTCCTGTCCGCAGCGCAGCCAGCAGGGACTCACCCTCGACCGCACCGTCACCTTCCTCGATGCCCTTGGCGCCACGCAGGGGGCCTATGATGCACAGACCACCGCTTCGATTCACATTACGGTTCGGATACAGGGTGACGTCACCCGCGGCAACTGGACCGGGACTGTCGATCGAAGCCGCGAGCTCACCATCACCGGGCTGGCCGGAACGGAGACAACTCGCACCGTCAACGGCAACGGCACTGAGTCAGTGAGCCGGTCGCGCCACTCCGGCAGCAATGGAAACGGCACTGGCAGCGGCAACGCCGCCCGGTCGTATGATCTGGTCGGCACGGTCGCGATCGCCGACGTGATCATGCCGGTCCGCGGTGAGGGCGTCGCACCGTGGCCGCTTTCCGGGACGATAACCCGGGTGATCACCATCACACCGACGGCGCCTGAACCCGGACCGCCGGTCAGCCGAACCGTCGTGGTGACCTTCAACGGTACGGCGAACGTTCCCGCGACCATCAATGGCGAGGCGTTCACCCTGAACCTGGCTGCGCGGCGCGCGGTGCGGCGGGGAGAGTAGAAGGCGGAGAACGGAGAACGGAGAACGGAACGGGGGGGGCGGCGGGTGTCGCTCCCCTCTTTTCATTTCTCTAGTCATTTATCTTCGTGAATGTCCACATCCGAATATTCGCCGTCCGAGGTCGAGGCAAAGTGGCAGGCGCGCTGGGTTGCTGAGCGCACCAACGAGCCTGATCTCGACCACGCGGCGCGCCCTTACTACAACCTCATGATGTTTCCCTACCCGTCGGCCGAGGGGCTACACGTGGGGAACCTTTTTGCGTTCACGGGCGCCGATGTCTTCGGACGATTCCGGCGCATGCAAGGGTGGAATGTCTTCGAACCGATCGGATTCGACGCGTTCGGTATTCACTCCGAGAACTTCGCCCTCAAGGTCGGCATGCACCCCGCCGACCTGATTCCGCGCAACATAGAGAATTTCACCCGGCAGTTGCGTTCCATGGGAGGGATGTACGCCTGGGAACACGCCTTCTCGACCACCGACCCGGAATACTATCGGTGGACACAGTGGGTCTTCCTGCAGCTCTTCAAGCGCGGCCTCGCGTACCGGAAGAATGGCGCGGTCAACTGGTGTCCCGGGTGCAAGACCGTGCTCTCCAACGAACAAGTGATCGCTGGCGAATGCGAACGGTGCGGGTCACCGGTGGAGCAGCGCGTCCTGGAGCAGTGGTACTTCCGGATTACCGATTACGCAGCGCGCCTGCTCGCCAACCTCGACGACCCCGACAAGATGGACTGGTCTGCGTCGACCACCATGGCGCAGAAGAACTGGATCGGTCGGTCGGAGGGCGCCGAGCTTCGCTTTGCGGTGGCAGGGGGCGATGCCGTCATCAGCGTGTACACAACCCGCCCTGACACGATCTTCGGCGCGACGTTCATGGTCCTGGCGCCTGAGCATCCTCTTGTCAACGTCCTCACGAGTGACGCGCAACAGGGTGCCGTCGCAGCGTACCGTGCCCAGGCTGCCGGCAAGGACCTCACCGCGCGTCGCATCGGTAACCGCGAGAAGTCCGGCGTCGCGACTGGCGGCATGGCCATCAATCCGGCAACGGGCCAGCCTGTCCCGGTGTGGATCGCCGACTATGTCCTCATGGAGTACGGCACGGGTGCCATCATGGCGGTGCCGGGGCACGACGAACGCGACTTCGAATTTGCCACGGTGCACGGGCTCCCGATTGTCAGGGTGGTCGCGCCCATCGGCGACGCCGAACCGGCGCCACTCATCGAGGCGTTCACGGACCCAACTCAATCGCGCATGGTAAACTCGGGTCAGTTCGACGGCATGCTCGCCGATGAGGCCAAGCCGGCGATCACCGCGTGGCTGGAAGCTGCGGGCGCCGCCCAGGCGAAGGTGCAGTTCCGCCTCTACGACTGGTGTATCTCCCGTCAGCGCTACTGGGGCCCCCCGATCCCGATCATTCATTGCGATGATTGCGGGGCCGTTCCGGTGCCGGAAGACCAACTTCCGGTACTACTACCCCGGATCGAGGACTTTCGTCCCGACGACTCAGGTGTCTCACCACTGGCCCGGCACGCCGAGTGGTACTTCGTTGACTGCCCGGAGTGCGGGCGCAAGGCGCGTCGCGAAACCGATGTCTCCGACACCTTCCTCGATTCTGCCTGGTACTTCCTTCGGTACCCATGCACCGACATCCACGACCGGCCCTTCGATCGCGCACGACTCGATCGCTGGATGCCAGTGGCGCGCTATATCGGCGGCAACGAGCACGCAGTGCTTCACCTGCTGTACGCCCGGTTCATCACGATGGTCCTGCACGACGCAGGTCTGATCGGGCCCGAGGAACCGTTCCGCGAGTTCCGCGCGCACGGCTTGATCATCAAGGACGGCGCCAAGATGTCGAAGTCGCGCGGGAACGTGGTCAATCCCGACGAGTACATCACGAAGTGGGGAGCCGACACCTTCCGAACCTACCTGATGTTCCTCGGTCCGTTTCAGGAGGGCGGCGACTTCCGCGACGCCGGCATCAGCGGACCGCGCCGCTACCTCGACAAGGTGTGGGACTTGGTGACGACCGCCGCCGATCCTGACTGCCGGGACACCGAGATCCGCCGCGATGTGATGGTGAAGTGGAACCAAACGATCAAGAAGGTGACCGAGGCCATCGAGGGCCTGCACTACAACACCGCGATCGCAGCCCAGATGGAACTGGTCGGGCTCCTCCGCGAGCAACAGTGCGCCGAGCACGGGATCGTGACTGATCTTGTGAAGTTGATCGCGCCGTTTGCGCCCCACTTCGCTGAGGAGTGTTGGGAACGACTTGGCCACCGAGCATCGGTGTTCGACGCGGCGTGGCCGACGTGGGACGAGGCATTGACGGTCGATGAGGTGGAGACGGTCGCGGTACAGGTCAACGGCCGCACGCGGGCCACGGTCACACTGGCGCGCGGGACCTCGGAGGACGAAGCGCGCGAAGCGGCCATGGCGGACGCTTCGGTGGCCCGCCACCTTGCCGATCGGGAGATCCGGAAGGTGATCTGGGTGCCCGGTCGGATGCTGTCGTTCGTGGTCACATGATCACGATGGAGGAATTCGACGCGGTCGACATAAGGGTGGGGGAGATCATTTCCGCCGAGCCAAACACGAAGGCGCGCAATCCTGCCTTCGTCCTGACGATAGACTTCGGTCCGGGGCTGGGGACCCGCACGTCCAGCGCCCAACTCACCGTGCACTACACCCCCGAAACGCTCCGGGGCCGGAGGATCCTCGCAGTGGTCAACTTCCCGCCGCGCCGTGTCGCCGGGGTGAAGAGCGAGGTGCTCGTCCTGGGCGTTCCCGATGAAGACGGTGCGGTTGTGCTCGTCGCGCCGGACCGCGACTCACCCCTCGGCGGGCGACTCTTCTAGGGCGTCTCGACCCGCGCCTTGAGCCGCTCGAGCTGGGACTGGGTCAACAAGCGTGCCCCGCCGACCATCAGCTTGCGCACGCCCCCGAGCACACTCCCTGCCATCTTGCTGCTGTCGGCCTCAGCAGTGCGTACTGAGTCCATCAACTCCGACGAGAACGTGCTGCGCACGACCACCGAGTCGTTGCGCATGCTGATCTCGTCGCGCCGACTCATGACGGCGCGGCCGAGGCTATCGTCGACCATTTCCATGATGATCAGCGACGGTGCCTGGATGTCGCGGATCACCCACTGCATGTACGCGTCGCCATTGACCTTCGTGCCAATCTGCCCGCGAACGTTCATCGTGCCCCGGACGCGCAGCGTGTCACCGGGCACGAGGTCGCGACTGACCGGTGAAATTTTGGTGGTCTCCATCCACGCTGCCATCGAGTCGGTGTTCACCAGCGATGCGAAGACCCGCTCCTGCGTCGACGCCATCACCACCTCTGCGGTATCGCCGCCCTCGGTCACCTGCTTGTAGCCGTACCAGCACGTCCCGCCCAACACCACGGCCAGCACCAGAATGCTGCCCAGGATCCACTTCGCCACTTCATCGCCTCCGCGAGGCGGACTCGGGAGTGCGCGATCCGAACGCCTGGTCGAGCATCAGTAGCGCCGATGCATCGGAGCCCGCCATGCGGAGCTGCTCGATTGCGGTCTGCGCGTTCTTCTCCTCCTCGACCTGCTCGTTGATGAACCACTGCAGCATCACCTGCGACGCATAGTCGTTGGCGTCCTCGGCGAGTCGATACAAGGAGTTGATCGCCTCCGTTACCGTCTGTTCGTGGCCGAGTGCCGCTTCGAAGACCGAGAGCGGCGAGTCGAACTCAAGCATCGGCTGTTCGATGGGCTGCAGCACGACCTTGCCCCCGCGATCAATCATGTGATCGAAGAGCCGCATCGCGTGCACCCGCTCCTCCTCGCTCTGCATCCGCATCCAGTTCGCCATGCCGGGGAGCGCCGACACCTCGAAATGAGCGGCCATGGCGAGGTACGCGTATGAGGAGGCCAGCTCGAGGTTGATCTGGTCATTAAGGGCGGCTTGGACGTGGGCAGGCAACATCGGCATCTCGCTGTGGGTGAAGGATCAAAGATACCGGGACACATCGGGCGGCTGCGCTGTCTCCACCTGAAACATCGCTCCTTTCCGTGGCGTCGGGAAGGTGTCGGCTGCGACGATCCGCCCCATGCCCGCATCTTTCCGGGTGCCATGACAAGAGTGCTCACTATGGACGTCCTGTCCCCGACTGAAACCGACGCGGTGGTTGCCCGAGCCAGACTCGGCGATCCCGTGGCGCTTGAGGCACTCTACCGTTGCTATTCGACCGGTGTCTACAATCTCGCCCGACGAATCTGCCGCACCACCGAGGACGCCGACGACGTGGTCCAGGAAACGTTCTTCGAAGTGTGCCGCAGCATCAGGACCTATCGAGGCGACGGATCGATTTGGGGATGGATCCGCAGCGTGGCGTCCAGCAAGGCGCTGATGCGCCTGCGCCGCAACAAGTACCGCGCCACCGACGAGCTCAACGACGAGCTCGCCCCGGCACGGGGGGCGAGCACAGCCCTACGTATGGACCTGGAGTCTGCGCTTGGCCGGCTCTCCGACACTGCGCGCGCCGTGGTCTGGCTGCACGACGTGGAGGGCTACACCCACGAGGAAATCGGGAGCCAGATGGGTCGCACGGCAAGCTTCTCGAAATCGCAGCTTTCGCGCGCTCACCAGCGGCTCCGCGGCTGGCTCGGTGAAGAGGCGGTGATCGCGTGACCCACCTCACCATGGAACAGCTTTTGGCGGTGCGCGACGACGATCGCAGCGAACCGGAATTCGCCGAGGCTCACAGCCATGTTGCCGCGTGCGAGGCATGCCGAGGCGAACTCGACCGCCTCCACCAACGCACGGCGCGGCTGCGCGCATTGCCGACGATGTCGTCGGCCCACAACCACTTTCCCGCCGTGCGCGCCCGATGGCAGTGGGACCGGCAGCAAAGACGCATCCGCCTGGTCTCAGGAGTGTGCACCGCAGCCGCGGCAGCGCTGCTCCTGAGTGTCGTAGGCCGCGACCTGCTGATTCCACCGCGACTCAATGCCGAGCAGCAGCTCCAGACTGCCATCGATGCATCGCAACAGCTTGAAGCGACGCTCCATGCCTGGGACCCGGCCCAGCGCGTGGTCGATGGCCGGACGGCCCAACTGGTCGTGGTGATCGAGGACCGGATCGCGGAGGTCGACAGTCGGCTGCAGGATATTGCGCGGCTCGAACACCAGGAACGACTCCGGCGTCAGGTTGAACTCTGGCGTGAGCGGGTCAGTCTGATGAATGCGCTGGTCGATGTACATGTCACGCAGGCAAGCAACGTGGACCTGTGACGGTCCGCCAACTGAAACGAGGGGTTCCTTCGATGCGCACCACGATGCTCGCAGTATTGGCCATGACATATGCCGCCGGCTTGACCGCCCAAGGTCGGGACACCGCGACAGTAAAGGCGCGCGTCGCCGCAGACGCACAGCTGCGCGCCGATCAGGCGCGGATGCGTGCCGCGGAACGCGACGTGGAGGTGAGGTTGCGCGAGTTGCGCCCGAGCCTTGAAGCCGCCGAGGTCCGGCTGCTGGAGCTGCGCCCCACGCTTGAAGCCGCCGAGATCCGGATGCGCGAGCTGCGCCCCGGGCTCGAGTCTGCGCGGATCCGGTTGAACGGCGACGCGGTTCGGCTCCAGCAGAATGCCGTAGAGTTGCAGCGCAACTCGGCACGCATGGCAACGCTTGTGTCGGTGGCGATGATGCGGCCTCGGCTCGGGCTTGCCGTGTCGCTCGAAGCCAGGGCGACGGACAACATCGGTGCCTACGTAAACGGGGTGACGCCCGGAGGCCCCGCCGAGAAGGCCGGCATCCGCGCCGGCGACATCATCAAGAAGATCGGGAAGTACTCGCTCACCGAGATTGACAAAAGCACGGCTCGGCCGGCTGGCGAGTCCGCGCCGGGACTGCGCTTGATCGAGGTGGCCGGCAAGCTGGAGGCTGGCAAGGCGGTGAGCATCGAGTACCGTCGCGGCACTAGAAACCTCGAGGCCAAGGTCACGCCCGACGATTCCGACTTCAACGCCGATGTGATCGCCTCGACCAACGGAACCCTGTGGCGCCGAGGCGGTGACGGGGAGTTCGTCACCCGGTTCGACATGCCCGGAACGCGCCCTGACTCGATCCGTGCACCACTCGCGATGCGGCTGGACTCGGTTCGCGGGATGCTTCGGGTTGCACCATCTGCCCGTATCGGTGAGGACATGCCATACAGAATCACGACGTCCGCACCGGGTTCGTACGCCTTTGCATTCACGTCAGGTGGCCCGCTTGGCCGCCTCGAGCTGACTTCGCTCAACGCCGGACTCGGATCGTACTTCGGCACTACCGAGGGCGTGCTGGTGATCAATGTTCCCGATTCGGACAGCTATGGATTGATGGCCGGCGACGTGATCACCGCGATCGACGGACGCAAGGTGAGTTCGCCGTCACAATTGATGCGCATCCTGCGTACGTATGAGAAGGACGAGGCGCCAAAGCTCCAGATCATGCGACAGAAGCGCGCCGAGTCGGTTTCGATAAAGCTGCCCTGAAGACTTGCCTCTCCCAGGGTGGTAACCAGGAAGGGCTTCTGCGAGGGAGTCCTTCTTGTTTTTCGGCCACCGGGCGTCGCTAACTTGTGACCATGAAATTCAACCGGCGCGCCAAGGCCAGACCCGTCGAACTGCTCGACGCGGCAATGGAGCGATTCCTTGCCGTTGGCTTTGCACAGGCCAAGGTCGAGGACATCGCGGCGGCGGCCGGCGTCACCGTCGGCACGGTCTACCGCTACTTCCCGTCGAAAGAGTCCCTGTTCGACCTTTCGATCGAACGGTTCATAGATATCGACTGGAGCCGCGGCAAGGAGATCTCAGACGCCTATGGGTCCCTGACTGCCCGGGAAGTTCTCAGCCTGCTGTTGCATCGGTGGTCCGAACACCTGCGATTGCCCGGCCCCCGGACCGCTCTCATCTTGATAATTCGAGAAAGCGCCACATTCCCTAATGCGGTGCAGCAGTACACCTCGCAACTACTGTCAGTGGGCTGCAAGGCGATAGAGCGTGCACTCAGACATGGGATGGCAAGGGAGGAGTTTCCACTGCTACCTATAGAGGCGACGGCTCACGGTCTCGCTGCCAACGTAGTTGGCAACGCTATGTGGGAGGCAACTTTCAGTCGGTACCTCGCCCCCCTTCCCAACGTGGCACCTCATGATATCGCGATCGAGCTTGCTGTCAGGGGGCTTCCACGGATCGGCTCGGAACAGGTATTCGAGTCGGGACGGGTCGAATCGGCCAAGCCGCTGACAGTTCGTAACCCCGACCCGGAGCCACTCGAGCCCGCTGTTTCCGCCGGAAAGGTTCGAATCCGTACCCTGCGCCCGCCTGGCCGGAGTGGCGATTGAGTAGCAGGCGCGGAACAATCTTTTCCCGGGCGTTGCGACTGCGCTGCCCCAACTGTGGCGAGCGTGGAGTGTTCCGCCACTGGTTCGCGATGCGTAGTCACTGCTCGCACTGCGGGATCTCGCTGGCCACCGGGAACAGTGTCGGCGCCAACCTGCTCAATCTCGTCCTTGCCGAGCTTACGCTCGTTGCCGGCTTGGGAACGGTCGTGGCGCGCACTTGGCCCGATCCACCGTGGAGGCACCTGCAGTACGGTGCCCCCATTCTGATGGTGATCGCTCCGCTGGTGTTCTTCCCACTTTCCAGAGTGCTTTTCGTCGCGATCGACCTGGCCATGCACCCCAGCGCGTTGCCCGACCCACCGGCGCACGGCATCGAAAACCTCCCGACCTGAGATGACACACTGGCCCACCCACCGACGCGCCGTTCGGGCGACCCCTCGGCTCGCCCGACTTTGCGTCGCAGTGGTAATTATCAGCTCCGTACTATGGTTGTTGTACTTACGACTACTCCATCTAAAGAGCCGGTCGCCGGTCACGCAGACGAGCTTTTCGGAGATGACGCCCGGACTGTTCGGCGTCGTCGGCAAACTCAGTCCAACGGGATCCTCAAGTTACGTCGATACCCATGATTCGTCGGGGCCGCTGGTACTGCTGATCGGTTCGCCGGGCAGCCAGGCTTCGGATTGGGCGGCCATACAAGTACTGCTGGAACGCAACGGCATGGGGTCGGTCGTGGTCGTGCCCACCGGCCGCGCGTGGGAGGCGCCCATCCGGGCCGCTGCCGACAGCCTGCTCGACCACTTGGTCCAGCAGCGCCGTTCGCTCGTGAGTTTGACGTTTGGTACCGCGATGGATTCGCTCCTATTGGCCGCGCCTCTCGGGCACGCCCTCCGAAGTGGACGACTCACCGCCATCGCACCCGGCCGGCCCCGCCTCACGGGCATCGGGCGGTGGATCGCCAGACTGCGCGAACAAATCGGCCTCGCCCCCGACCGGGCGGATCTCCGGCTCGCGGCCTGGGCCGCGCCGGTCATGGTGTTGCGCGCTCAGGACGACAACCGATTCGACGCGAAGGATGCCGAGCGGTTGGCCGCGGGAACAGGCCAAGCCCGCGTCGGGGTGCTGCCGGGCGGAGGGTTCGCCAGTGCCCCGCAGCACCCCGCCGACGACACGTGGCGCGACGTCATCGAGTTTGTGCTCGGACGTGCCCGCTACCACGACGCCGTGGTGCACCCCGATTCGGTCATGGTGCGCGACACCTTGCTGGCACTTCCGGCGACGACGTCGCCCCGGGCTACGCCGACGGTAGAGCGTCCTCGGTGAGCGATGCCCGGTGCCAGACGAAAGCGACTAACCACGCGACGGCGGCAGCGATCACCACATCGCTCAGGAAGTGGGCGCCAGCGAGCACCCGGGTGAGCGCGCATCCCACGGCGAGCACCAGCCAGATCGCTGAGGCGCGTGGGTAGTACCGACACAACACCCACGCCGCAGCAAAGGCCACGACGGCATGACTGCTCGGCACACCCATCGCCTTGCTCGACAGCAGGTGATCGGTAAACTGCCGGAAGACGTACTCGCCATCGTGCAGATTCGGACGCTCCCGGCGAACCACCAGCTTGATCACCTCGGCAATCAGCCCCCCAAGCGCCGGGACAAACGCGAGCCCGACTGCGCGCCGGCGATCGCCGGTGTGGAGCCAGAGTGCCGCCGCCAGCACCAACCAGATCGGGAGGTAGCCCATGACCCGCAGCGCTCGGCCCCAGTCGCGCTCGTACACCGCAGAGTTCCGTAGGTGCTGCCACGCCCAGGGATCGAGCAGATGCGCCACAATCGTGGCCGCGACGGCGATGACGACGAACCGCATCAGCATTGGTCGGGGCATGCCCGAATCTACCCGCGTCGCGAGTGGTGGGCATGTATCCTTGGGCATGCACATCTTCCTGTTTCTCGTGGCCTGCAGCGTGTTTGTTTCGCCGCTCATGGCCCAGGACATCCCCCCCTACGTTCCCGTCAACCCGGTGCTGCAGTCGCGGAGCGCACTCTACGCGCAACCTCATGTGGGGAGGGTCGAGGGTTGGAAAGTTCGCACTGTCACGGATTACACCAACGCCGTCGAGACAACCAAGTCACCCGATGGGCGCGACTACGTGCTCGACGCCGAGTTGCTGCAGCTCGATCTGTGGCTGACGCGTGACGTCTCGCCCACGGTTTTCGTCATCGGCAGCGTAGCCCTGCGCAACGGGCAAGCCGGCTACCTCGATGGATTCCTCAACTGGTACCACGACATCATCGGACTCCGAGTCCCGGCGCGCAATCAGCGCACGGAGAACAGATTCACGTGGGAGTTCGAGCTCGATGGTGAAACGATAGTGCGCGAGCGCGCGGCGTTCATCGGTGATGCTCGGCTGGGTGCTGGCGTGCGGCTGGGCGAACGCATCCAGGCAATCGCGACCGTGGTTCTCCCCACCGCCACGACCGGCAAAGATGGCTGGAGCAGGAAGACCGTGGGAACGTCGCTCGCCGTTTCTGCTCGCGCAGTCGAGACGGCGCGACTCGCGCTCGATCTCGGCGCATCGGTTGGGTATACACCGACCTACGGCGACCTGGCGCGGTATCAGCGGAGCGTGTTCGGCGGCGGAATGGTGGCCGGTCGATGGCGTTTCGCCGGCCGGCAGGCGGTGTTCGCCACGCTCTGGGGACAAACACCGAATTGGGGCGACACCGGCTTCGCCACGATGGATCGCGCCGAAGTCACACTCGACTTCGGCGCACTGCTTCAGGTGGGCGGCGGGTTTCCCGAACTCCAGTTGGGCCTGACCGAGGACCTCCTGCCACGGGGGCCCGCCGTCGACATCGGATTCAAGATTGGCGCTCGTTGGTGACAACGTTCTTGTCCTGAGCGGCGCCCAATGGTTCGCGGCCCCACGCTGCTCGCGCTGCGGGGTGCCGCATCCAGAGCCATCGCCCCATTGCCAGTGCAGCGAGAGCGTTTGCCGCCAACACGCTCCAGAACGGAAAGACCCCGGCTGTGGTGGCAGACGCGACGTAGAGCAGCCCGTAGAAAAAGAGCAGGAACACGATCATCAGTTGCAGGGTCGCGTACCGCGCCAGAGCGCTACGTTCTGATCGCACCACCAGCATCGCGAGCACGATCCCGAAGAGCGCGAAGGCGATCATGTGCACGACCGTGTACGCCGCCACGGAGGTCATGTTCATCGCCGTCATGTCGGGGTCGGGATGTTGCATCACCAGCACCTCGCCCAGCACCGTCGGCGTGATGAGCGCCTGCCCACGAATCGCAATGTCAAAGACAAAGTAAAAGAGGGCGACGACTGCCGCGCCGATCAATCCGGCAGAAATCCCCTCGCGCACGTCCGTTGGTCTGCCGTAATCGGTGGGATCATAAACCCGGGTCATGCAGCAAACTCCCGCTGAAAGTGTGCCAACTGATGAAAACGACGACCGAGGGCCGACGCAAGGTGACGCCAGTCAGGGGATGCTGTCAGCGGCGCCCTCACCGAAGAGAAACTGCTCCATGTTCCGCAGCAGCAACTCCTTCGACTTGGGTTGGTGGGGCACCAACCCGTAATGATTGATCAGTTGTTGCTGGGTCTTCAGCCACTCGGCCCAGCACGTCTTGCAGATCGTCTCGAAAATGCGCTGGCCGAACTCGGTCGGGAGCGGCTTGAACGCCTGCGATTCGCCTTCGAGCCCGCAGCGCGAGCAGGTGATGACAGCCATGCAGGAAGCTAACGCCTGCCTATTCCCCCCGCTGCAGCGCCTTCACCCCGCTCGCCGTCCCAATTCCGGAGGCAAGCCCGAATACGATCGCAGTCGCCCCCGTGATCAGCGGCAAGAGGGCCGCTACAGGAAGGGCAACAATCCAAGCCCCGAAACCGACAATCCATGGGGTGAGTGGGCTGCGCACCGCGTCGACGAACCGGAGTCGGCTGCGGACGTAGGTGCGGGCCACGCCGAACGCGAAGATCCCGACGCCGACCATGAGGAGGATGCGGACCAGGCCAAAGATGGATTCGAACACGAGAGCTCCCGGTGGAGGTTATTGTTTCAGTACGAAACAATCCCAGAAGGGGTTTCAGTTCCCCCGATCTACCAGCGAATCAGGGCGCTACCCCACATGAAGCCGCTCCCGAAGGCGGTGATGGCAAGGAGATCGCCGCGCTTGAGGCGTCCGGCGCGGACGCACTCGTCGAGCGCGATCGGTATCGTGGCAGCCGTGGTGTTCCCGAAGCGCTCGATGTTGTTGTAGACCTGATCGTCCCTCAACCCCAGCGAACGCTGCACCATTTCGGAGATCCGGAGATTCGCTTGGTGCGGGATGAACAGGACGATTTCCTCCGGCGTCTTGCCGGCCCCCTCAAGCACCGCCCGCACCGACTCGGGCATCTTCGAAGTGGCGTGCCGAAATACTTCCTTACCATCCATCTGCAGGAACGACTTGCTGTCGTGATGCTCAGCCTGATTCCTCGGATGATAGATCGACCCCGGTGCATCGACCCAGAGCAGCTCGGCGAAGTTACCGTCGGAGTGGAGGTCCCAGGCAAGGATCGCTGACCCATGGACATCGTCAGACGCACGCGCCACCACCGCCCCCGCTCCATCCGCGAAAATCACCGCCGTGTTGCGGCCGCGCGAGCTTACATCCATCCCGGTGCTCTGCACCTCGGCGCCGATCACCAGCACCGTGCGCCACAACCCGGCGCGGATGTAGGCGTCAGCCATGGAGAGCGCATACACGAAGCCACTGCACTGGGTGCGCAGGTCGATGGCGGGAATCGGCCCCGCGCCGAGTTCCCGCTGCACGAAAACCCCGTTGCCCGGTGCGAAGTGGTCGGGCGACGAAGTGGCGTACACGATCGCATCGATCTCTGAAGGTTCGATCGCGGCGGCCTCCATCGCCCTGCGTGCAGCCAGCAACGACAGCTGGGTTCCGGACTCGCCCTCGACCACCCAGTGACGTTGCGCGATTCCGGTTCGCTGGCGGATCCACTCGTCGGAGGTGTCCATCGTCTGAGCGAGGTCATCGTTCGTCATGATGCGATCGGGCACGGCGTGGCCAGTGCCGATGATCTGAGTATGGGGCATGGGGAGAAGGTAACGGATGGGGAAGGGTTGAGAGGTTGAGAGGTTGAGAAGTTGAGAGGTTGAGAGGTTGAGAGGTGGAAGGGTTGAAAGGTTGATGGGTTGAACGTTGATGATTGATGGTTGGTGGACATACGCTCCGTCGAGCCCGTGCACCAAAACGCCAACAACTCGTCAAATCTTGTGATGGGTTGCTTGGCGCCAGCTCGCGGCGGGCGCGGCGAACCGATCGTCCGTTAACGGAGACCCCTACCATGCCAACCACGAAGAAGACGTCCAAGGCAGCAGCATCGAAGGCCTCGAAAACGCTCAGCAGTCCCGACACCGCGAATACATCCAAGTCGGCGGCCGGGTCGGCGCTGTCACAGCGGAAGTCCAGCAAAAAGACATCAGCCGCCGCTGCCACCGCTGCGTCGAAAGCGTTGCGCGACGGCCGAACTGCGGCCGCGACCAAGTCGGCCGCCGGCAGCGCGCTGGCCCAGAAGCGCGGCGCCAAGCGGAAGTAGGCGGGTCACCGCCTGAAGAGGTACGCCAACTTCACGAAAAACCCATCGTCCCGACGCTTGAGACCGCGCAGGGAAAGCTCCTCCTCGGTCTCGAGCGTGGAGCCGTAGCCGAAGAAGGCTACGGTTCCGGGTGTCGGCTCATACGACGCGAGCCAGTCCATCCGCAGTCGGTTGGTGAGGCTCGATGGGGCGGGGTTGCCGCCCACGAACAACACCCGACCATCGGGCGCGCGAACCGCGTCACGCCGCTCAGCCCTATACTCGCCCACCACCCGGAAGAAGAGCGAACGCTTCGGCTGGAATTCCATCTTGAGGCGCGGAATCACCGTCCGCGCGAACTCGGTGCCGTCCGACGCCCGATTGAGCCTGGTCCAGGTGACGGTGCCGAACGCCCGAAGGGACGGCGCGGGTCGGAGGGTGATCGCGGCCTGCACCTGCCGACGATCGCCCCGCGCCGCCTCCGGGAAGATGGCGGCAGCGCCGCCGCCGATCGTGATCGAACCATCCCACTGCCGGAACTGCGGCGTGCCAACCGTGAGCCGTCCACTCCACGCGTCGAACACCCCCGAGGGCGGAACGAACGGCACTGGCTGCCCGGGGGCCACCACAGTGTAGCCCAAATAATCAGCCGCATCGAACCGCACGAATGCGTTGTCGATGTTACTGCTGACGTTCCATCCGCCCCGAAGACGGAGGGACGTATTCAGTTGCGTACTTCCCTCGAGCGCTCGCGATGCGAACACGTCGTCGTAGTTCCAGATGCGGTTGCCGCCGCCGAACAGGGTCACCGACTCCACCAGCGCACCTCTCCCTCCGTAGAACGCGAGCCGGTTGAAGCCGCTTGCGGTTACGATTCCGGTGCGATTGACGAACCCGCTCTGGGTCGCAAAGTCCTCTCCGATTCCAATCAGCTTGTAGTTGAAGCCAAAAAGCCGTCCGGTCCGATCGGCCTCAAGCTGCCAGATCGGATCGCTGCGTGTCTCACCCGATGCGTCGTTCCGGGTCCAGCTCGCGCCAAGTTGTGCCTGCAAATAGTACAGTTCCGCGAACACCAGCCGGGTATCGCCCGAGAGCACCCGATTGAAGCCGCCGTCGCGTTCCCGATCGGTCACGGTGAGGCCCGCCACCGAGTTGGCGCCCACGTCACGACGCACCCGAGAGATGTTCACCAGGGCATTCGCATCGTCACCTCCGTATTCGTCAATCGCACTGAGGTGGGCCACCGACCACTTCCCGAACTTGCCGGTAAGCTTGGCACCCACCAGCGGATTCGCGATCGTCCTGGTGTAGACCAGGTTGTTCGGCGATGCGAACAACTCGATCCCCTCGAGAAAGAACGGTCGGCGCTCGGGAAAAAAGAGCGCGAAGCGCTCGTTTACTGTGACCAGTCCCGCGTCGGATTCGACCTGCGAGAAGTCGGGATTGATCGTGCCGTCGAGCGTGAGATTGGTAAAGCCGAGACGGACGTTGCCGCCCACGTCGACAGCCAGGTCGCCCCGCTCAAACTGGGTTCCGGTGCGGACGCCCGGCAGGCCGGCCGTCACGGTCGGTTGCAGCTCCGTCACCACGCCCCGCTTGATGTCGTGGATGCCGGTGATCAGCCCGGCCTGCGCCAGGAACGATGCACCAGCGCGCCGTACATCGGTCCAGGTGTCCTCGTACTGGGTGCGCTGCGTCGTGCGCGCGACGTTGAATCCCCATGTTTGAGTGTCGCCCGAACCGTACCGCAGCGACTTGAACGGCACCCGCATCTCGACCACCCACCCTTCCGGTGTGCGGTGCCCACTCGTTTCGTAGATGAAATCGGGATTCCGGTCGACAGTGCCCGATTGGAACGACGCGACGAAGCCGCCCTCTGCACGCACACCGTCGTCCTGCACGCCGAGCGGGTTCACACCAAAGAAGTAGGCGCGGCGACGGTCGTTGAACGTGTCGAGATAGATCGTGACCTGATCGTCGCTGCCGATGTTGTCGCGATCAGCCAGCGTCGCACGAACGCCCGCCGGGTCGCGGTCGTAAGCACGAATCCCGAAATGAATGGCGGTGGGCGAATACCAGATCATCACAACCGTGGAATCCTCTGCAGGACGGCCATCGACCGGGCGGTACTGGTGGAAATCGCTGACCACCGTGGCCTGCTGCCATGCCGGCTCGTCGAACACGCCATCGATCGTGGCGTCGGCCTCGATGCGCGGGATCGCGACGGACGGACGCGGGGGAGCTGACTCCTGCGCCAGGACCGGGAAGGGCAGCGCAGCGAGGAGCAGAAGGGCGGTGAGTTTCATGCCTCCAAAATACACAGGAAGCCGCGGAGGGCTTCTCCGGGGCTTCCCGTGTTCCGGCGACGTCGCGTTGCTACTCGTATCGCAGCGCCTGGATCGGGTCGAGTGACGCCGCGCGGCGTGCCGGCCAGATGCCGAAGAAGAGGCCGACAAGTGCCGAGAAGGCAAACGCAACAGCGACGGCAACCGGCGAGATCACGGTGTTCCACCCCAGCTTATTGCTCACCACCAGCGACATCACGAAGCCCAGTATGATTCCAAGGATCCCACCGCTCAGGCAGAGCACCAGCGCCTCGATGAGGAACTGCGAAAGAATGGTAAAGCGGGTTGCGCCGAGTGCCTTGCGGATCCCGATCTCCTTGGTTCGCTCTGTCACCGAGACCAGCATGATGTTCATGATGCCGATCCCGCCGACCAGCAGCGACACACCGGCAATTGACAGCAGTAGCAACGAGAAGGTGGCAGACGTCTGCTCGGCGGTGGCCAGGAACTCCCGCGGTGCGCGAATCTGGAAGTCATTGCTCGCGCCCGGACGAATCCGGTGTTCGCGCCGCATGATCCGCTCGACATCGACCATTCCGGTCTCGAGCGGCGTGCCCTCACGCACGGTGACCGCGATCGACCGCAGTCGGTCGGTGCCGAACACCCGGTACTGCGCCGTGGTGATCGGGATCAGGATCTGCTCATCAGGATTCGAGAACCCCTGTGCCCCTTTTTCGCTCAGCACCCCGATCACGTCGAAAGGGATGCTGCGGATCACGACCTGCCGCCCGATGATCGCGCCGGGGTTGACACCGAGCATCTGCGGCACCGCAAATCCAACGACGGCCACGCGCTGCCGACTACCAATGTCGCCCTCGGTGAACATCCGCCCCACCGGCACCGTGTAGTTGCGGGCCTCGACGTAGTTCGGCGTGGTGCCGACGATGCTGACGTTGATGTTGCTCCCGGTGTATTCCACCTGCTGGTTGCGGGACATCTCCGGTACAACGTCCTCGATCGTCTTCGCGTCGCGCTGGATCGCCAGCGCATCGGCCACCAGGAGCGCCGCCGACTCCTGGCGCGCCGCGCCGGAGAATCGGTCCTGGCCGCCGTAGACCTGCACCAGGTTGGCGCCGAGGGCGTTGATCTGGTTCTCCACCGATTGCTGCGCGCCAGTACCCATCGCCACCACCGTGATGACAGCGGCGACCCCAATGATCACGCCGAGCATCGTCAGCGCCGCGCGCAGCTTGTTCGCGCGGATGCTGCCGAATGCGACAACGACCGTCTCGCCGAGCAGCATGCTAGTTCCTCCGTCCGCCGGCTGCGGGTGCCGCGCTGCCCTGCCCCGGCAGCGCGGCGTTGCGACCCATCCGCTCCTGCAGGTTCTTCTGGCTCTGGATCAAAGACGCACTTGGCAGCATCAGTACCGAGTCGCCGACGGCAAGTCCTGCCTTGACCTCGGTGTAGTCGAGGTCGGTAATGCCAGTCTTCACGTACACTGGCGTTGGCTTGCCCGCTCGCAGCACAAAAACTATGAACTGCCCGCCGCCACTGCGGCCGGTCCGGCCTCGAACCTGGCCCCCACTGCTCCCACCGGCCTGCATCCCTGCCGGCATGGCGCCCCCTCCACCATTGCCCGACGGTGCCGCGGCCTTCTCCATCGCGGCGCGCGCATCGGCCAGCATCACCTGCAAATCCTCTTCGCCGATCCCGAGCACTGTGCCTGCGCTGGTTGCGTCGCGCTCGGTGCGCAACGCCGCATTCGGCACGGCGATCACGCCGTCGGCGCGCCCCACGTTGATTTTCACCTCGGCATTCATTCCCGGCTTCAGCATTCCATCGGCGTTAGGGATGCGCACCAGCACCGGGAACATCGTCACGTTCTGGATGGTGTCGGCCTGCGGCTCAATCTTGAGCACCTCACCGCGGAACGGCCGGTTCGGGAACGCTTCCACCGTCACGTCGGCTGACATGCCCGGGCGGAGCTTGCCGATATCGGTCTCGTCAACGAACGTTTTCACCTGCACCAGCGTCAGGTCGGCCATGGTGAGCAGCACCGTGCCACCGCCGACGTCGCTCGTCGGGGAGGAGATCACCGCTCCCCGCTCAACACTCTTGCGGATAATCGTGCCGTTCATCGGTGCCATCACGTTGGTGTCATACAGCGCGATCTTGGCGTTCTCCAGCTCGACCCGGGTCTGGATGACCTGGGCTCGCTGGTTCGCAATATCGAGCTGTGACACCTCGTACTCCTGCTCGGTAATTGCGCGCGCCGCAAACAGTTCCTTGGACCGGGCGGCCACCGACTCGGCGTTCCGCATACGAGCCAGCGCCACGTCGTACTGGGCCTGCGCCTGCGCCACCCGGTTCTGGGGGACACGGCGATCGATCCGCACCATCAGCATCCCGCGCGTTACCTCCTGGCCGGTCTCGACGCGGATGTCGAGCACCTCACCCGACGCCTTCGACTTCACCTGCACCACCGTGTCGGGCAGGATCGCACCCGCCGCCTGCGCGGTGACCACGATGTCACGCTTCTCCACCGCCTCCGCCTGATAGACTGGCAGGGGCGCTTCCTTGCTGCACGCTGCGACTAGCGCGATGAGCGGAATCATCTGGCGTACGAATATCACTGGCCTGCCTCCCCGATACTTGGATCACTTGAATCACGCGCCACGCGGCCGTCCCGGAGGACGACCTGCCGCTTCGCGTGCTCCGCGATATCGGGCTCATGGGTCACGAGAATGATGGTCTGGCCCTGCTGGTACAGCGTCTCGAACAGCGCCATGATGTCTTCCGACGTGCTGGAGTCGAGATTGCCCGTCGGCTCGTCGGCCAGCAGAATCGACGGACGATTGACGAGCGCTCGTGCGATCGCGACACGCTGCCGCTGGCCGCCCGACAACTCGTTCGGGCGGTGATGAATCCGGTCGCCGAGGCCAACCTGCTCGAGCGTGAGCTGGGCGCGATCACGGCGCTCCTTCGAGCTCACGCCGGCGTACACCATCGGGAGCTCGACGTTGGCGAGCGCGGTGGCGCGCGGCAGCAGGTTGAACGTCTGGAAGACGAACCCGATCTCCTTGTTGCGGATTCGGGCCAGCGCATCGTCGCCGAGCTCACTCACCCGATGACCATTGAGCCAGTACTCGCCCTCGGAGGGCGTGTCGAGGCAGCCGATCATGTTCATCATGGTCGACTTGCCGGAACCCGACGGGCCCATGATCGCCACGAATTCGTTGCGCCGGATCACCAGGTCGACCCCCTGGAGGGCGCGCACCCGCTCCGTCCCCATGATGTACTCGCGCTGGAGATTGCGGGTGACGATCACGGCATCCCGAGGGATGTCAGCCGGAAGCATCGCCATTCGCTCGGCGGTGCTGGCAATGTCACGGGCCATCAGTACACCCGCCCGGCGACGGCTTCGACCTGTGCCTTGGCGCGCAAGAAACTGAATCGCGCCTGGATTTCGCTCACTTGGGCCTGCGTGAGTTGCTCTTGAATCTGCGTGAACTCGACGATTCCCATCACGCCAAGGTCATAGCGCACCCGCGCCACGCGAAGGTTCTCGGTGGCCGCCTCGACGGTGAGGCGCGCCACGTCAATCGCGCGCTGCGCATTGCCGAGCGCGGCGAAGTACTGGGTGAGCTGCGCGTCGATCTGGCGCTGCTGATCGGCGAGCGCCGCCTCGGCGTTGTCGATTGCGATCGCCGCGTTCTCGACCTGCGCCTCGCGCTGGTACGATGTCCACGGTGAGAAACTCAGGCCGAGCGTGAGGCCGCGCCGGGGCTGGAAGTCGAAGTTGCTCGCCCGGTTGGCGATGTATTGCGTGTTGGCGGACAACCGAACGGTCGGGTAGTACCCGGACTTCGCCTGCCGCAAACCGGCGCGTGCAGCTTCGAGATTCGCCTGACTGCTCGACAGCAACGGTGCAGTTGCGGCAATTTCGGCGCGCACGGCGACGGTGTCGATCGTGGCCTGCTGGTTGTAGTAGCTCGGATCGTCGATGGCGGTCACGCGACCGCGCTCGCCGATGAACCGCGCCAGGTTTGCCTCGGCGGTTGCAAGCGCCGCCTCGGCCGTGAGCAGATTCTGCCGCGCCTGCGACAACGTCACCAGCGCGGTGAGCGAATCGGTCCGCTGGCCGGCACCAGTCTGGAGCCGCGCGGACGCGACCCGAAACTGTTCCTCAGCGCGAAGGACCGCGGCCTCGTTGACCTTGAGGAGTTCCTGGTTGGCGAGCGCATCGAAGTACGCGTTGGTCACGTTGAGTGCGCTGGCGAACTGTGCCGTCACCAGGTTGGCGTCGGCTGCCGCCTCTCGAGCCCGCGCGGCCTTCAGGCTGTAGTTGCGCCCGAAACCGTCGAAGAGGTTCATGTCAGCCTGCGCCACAACGCCGTAGCTCGGGTTGCTCGAGTTGCCGCTGATGATCTCGCCCGTGATGGGATCGACCCGCGATTGCCCGGAGTTGAAGGCGAGCGTGGCTTGTGGCGTGACCGCGACCTGCGGCAGGAACTGCCACTTCGCGGAGCGCACCGCGACTTCGGCGCTGCGCACTGCGCCGGTGGCGGACACCACGTTGGGCGTCACGGCCCGCGCGCGGGCAATGGCATCGGCGAGCGTCACGCCGCGCTGGACGCGGGCCTGCGCCGCGACGGGCGCGATCGATACCAGTACGAGCAAGACGGCACTGACGCTAGCGCGTGCCACGTCCACCTCCATTGAATCGCTGGCCCTGCTCCCGCATGCGACGTCGATTGTCATCATCTTTCGTGACAATCGAGTCATACTTTTCCCGTTGCGGCGGAGTAAGGAGCGCACGGATCTCGGTGCGCATCTGCAGTCGTCGGGCTTCGACGTCGGGACGAATGATCTCGTACAACGAATCAACCTGGGGTCGGATCCGGGCACGCAGGGAATCCATTTCCACGGCCATCCGGCGATAGATGGCGTCGGCGCTGTCCCGCGTCGCTGCGGTGAGGTCGAGTTCCCTGGCGATCCATGTGGCCGGTCCACCCGCGCCCGACCCGGCGCCACGCATGGACCGGTGGTCACCGCGCCACAGGATGTCGGCCTTCCCGGCTCGCGTGGCCGCCATCAGGACCATGCCCCCCATCAGCAGGCCAATCGAGAAAGCGGCGGCGAGCAACACGAACGCACGATTTCGGGAGCGGATCATCGTCCCACCGAGAACGACGCGAGGATGATCTCTGCGCCGGGACGGGTCCCGTTGAGAAGCTCGACGGCAACCGATGCTTCACCCGGCTGTGGGGTCGCAGACGTCGCCATCGCGTACCCGATGGCAACCACCGCGATCGATGCGGCGGCTAGGCCCTGCCAGAACCACCTGGCAAGGTCATCTTCCCAAGCGGGCTGCTGGCTGTTGAGCCGCGCCCGCACCCGCGTCACGAATGCTGCGTCATGATGCGTCGCGAGTGCATCGCGCAGCATCGCCCCCAGCTCTTCGTCCCGTGACGCCGAAAACGGCGACAGATCACTCATCCCACTCCTCCTTCACTGATTCAAGCACCTTGCGCAATGCACGGCGCCCATGAAACACATCGGACTTGACCGTGCCCTCGGGAATCCCGAGCATCCTGGCGATATCCGCCTGGGCATATCCCTCTGCGTCGAACAACACCACCGCCACCCTCTGGCGTTCGGGGAGAGTGGCCAGCGCATCGCGAAGCCGCTCCCCCAGGTCGAGCGCCCCAGCTTCGCGCGCCGGATCATCCCGTGAGGGCGCCGAGACATGGTCGAGCTGCTCGGTGGTCCGGACTCGCCGGCGCCGGCGCAGATCCCGGGCGGCGTTGACGACGATCTGCATCAGCCACGGCCGGAACGCCCGGCGCTTGTCGTAGCGTCCGATCGCCTGCCACGCGGAGAGAAATCCCTCTTGGGCTGCGTCGTCCGCGTCCTCCTGATCCTGCAGAATGGTGAAGGCGACCCGCCTGGCCATTGGCGCATGCGCCTCGATCAGGACCCCGAACGCGTCGGCATCACCACCGGCCGCGCGGGCGGCGATCGCAGCTTCGTCCACGCCATTCATACGCAGCCTGTCCGGGACACGTTGAGTCTCATCCGCGATCCCGATGGCCCAGGGCACGAACCAGTGCCATCGCGCCGAGCATGCCTGACACAGCCGCCGCCACCCACGCCATGAAATACGGGAAGAGGGTGAAGCTCACGGCAGCCAGCAGCAGGGTTGCCGCGAGGGGGCCGAAAAGTGCGGCGCGGGCGCCCCGCACGAGCCCAGAAACGGCGGTGATCGCCCGGCGGCGACGCTCTCTCCCACTCGGGTTGTGCCTCGGGCCGCCGGCAGCATTGGGCCGCTCGTGGGCGAGCGATGGCGGCACCGGCCGGCCAAACACCTCCGGGATCTTCCGGGCCTTGCGGATCACTTCCCGGCTCCGGACGATGTCGCCGAGAAACTGGCGCTCCATCGCCACGGCAAGGTCGGCGTCTTCCACCAGGACGTCGACCTCCCAGTTGGCCAGCAGCGAGGAAGGATTCAGGTTGCTCGACCCGATCCGCACCCACCTACCGTCCACAACGATCGTCTTGGCATGCAGCATCGGCCCGTCCCACTCCCAGAGGCGCACCCCCGCGCCCATGAGACCGCGATAGCCGATCCGCGTGAGGTTGCGCACGACCCTGAGGTCGCTGTGACCCGGAAGGAGCATGCGCACATCGGTGCCCGAACGGGCCGCATCCTTGAATGCCTCATAGAGCCGCTGCGGTGCCACGAGGTACGCCTCGGTGACCCAGACCTTCTCCTCAGCTGCGGCGAGGAGAAGGTCAATAGTACGGAACGCCCGCTCCCGCCCGGGCTCGGTGGCGACGATCCTGATGGTCGTGTCACCCCCCGCCGGCACGTCCGGCCCAACTTCGGTAGCGTCGTCTGGCTCCGACCCGCCGGCAAACACCCACGCCTGGCGGAATGACTGGTCGAGCGCGCGCGCACCCGGACCGTCGATCGAGATCGCGGTGTCGCGCCACGGCAGCCGCTGCCGCGCCGGATCGCCCACCCATTCGTCGCCGATGCAGAGCCCGCCGGTGACCGCGCGCTTGCCATCGACCACCAGCACCTTGCGGTGATCGCGGGCCACGATGAGGAGGGGATCACGAAATCGCGGGATGCCGAATGCGATCACCTCCGCGCCTGCGGCGCGGAGCCGGCGCCAGATGCGCCGGGGAGTTCGGATGCACCCGATCCAGTCGTACAGCACGCGGACCGTCACACCCTCGAGTGCCTTCGCTTCGAGCGCCGCGACAAACCGCTCTCCGGTTGCGTCGCCGGCGAAGATGTACTGCTCGATGTGCACCCGTTGCTGCGCAGACGCGATCTGCTCGAGCATCACCTCATAGGTTTGAGGGCCGTCGACGAGCATCATGACCCGGTTACCAGGGATCCCCTGGGCACCAGCGGCGCGCTCGATTGCCCGCTCGAATACGTCCGAACCAACCGCGAGCTCGGTGATCGGACTCACCCCTGCGCGCCGAGTCCGAGCTGGGCATCGTGGGGCCGGAGCGCCGCGATCACGTCGCGCGCGAGAGCGTCGAGCGGAACACCGAGTTCCTCGGCACCCGCTCGTACGTCGTCGCGGCTCACGCCCCGCGCAAACCCCTTGTCCTTGAGCTTCTTCAGTACGCTCGGCGCCTCGAGGTCCTGCAGAGAACGCGATGGGCGCACCAGGGCGCACGCGACGACGAATCCGGCGAGTTCGTCGACGGCAAAGAGCACGCGCGCAACATCGGTGGTGCGCGGCACGCCCGTGTAGCCGGCGTGTCCAAGGATCGCCGCGCACCCGTCTTCGGGAAAATCCTGTGCCCGAAGCTCCGCGACGCCTGCGGCTGGATGCTCGGCATCGGGGGCGCGATCGGGATTGGGAAAGCGCTCGTAATCGAAGTCGTGCAGGAGGCCAACCACCGCCCAGTAGTCGGGATCAGCGCCGTAA
>JBDSMU010000128.1:0-7502 GCA_039915685.1 Gemmatimonadales bacterium
TGACGTTTCCCCCGAAAAGAGGTCCAGCTAGAATCGGAGGGTCCCGATCGGCCTGACGGCCGGAGGACCCCATGGCAGCACGGCGACGCCGCCACACGGCGGACGAGATTGTCGCGATCTTGCAGGAGCACACCGGCGGCGTGACCGCCCAGGAAGTGATTCGGCGACACGGGATCTCCCTCGACACGTTGTACCGCTGGAAGCGGAAATATGGCGGCGTCGATCGCCCCGAGCTGCACCGCCTCCAAGCGCTCGAGGATGAGAATCGGCGGCTGAAGCGGCTCGTGGCCGACCAGGCACTGAATATCCAAGTCCTCAAGGACGCGTTGGGAAAAGAGTGGTGACGGCCGCGCAGCGGCGGGCAGTCGTCGCCGAGATGCGCGACCGCCGCGCCGTGTCGGAGCGTCAAGCCTGTCGCTATCTCGGCTGGCACCGAACACCCGTGCGCTATCAGGCGCGCCGGGCGCCGCAGACCGCGTTGGTCGCACGGCTGCGCGAGCTCGCTGCGACCAAAGTGCGCTGGGGCAGCCCACGCCTCACGTGGCGGTTGGTGCGCGACGGCTGGCCCGTCAATCACAAGCGGATCGAGCGCCTGATGCGCGAGGAGCGCCTGCTCGTGCGGCAGCGGCCCCGCCGCAAGCGTGCGGCGATGGCGCGCGTCCCGACGCCGGTGCCGACCCGCCCGGACCAGCGGTGGAGCATGGACTTTGTGCGCGACACCCTGCTCGATGGTCGCCCGTTTCGCGTGTGGACCGTGGTCGATGATGCGACGCGCGAGTGTCCGTGGCTGCTGGTGGAGCGCTCGCTGCCGGCGGTCCGCATCGTGGAAGCGCTGGAAATATTGCGGCTCGTGCGGGGCCTGCCCCACGTGCTGGTCTGCGACAACGGACCGGAGTTCGTGAGTCAGGCGATGGATCATTGGGCCGAGACCCGGTCGGTCACGCTCGACTTCATTCGCCCAGGTCGACCGGTGGAGAACTGCTTTATCGAGAGTTTCAACGGGCGCCTCCGGGACGAGTGCCTGAACATCCACCACTTCCGGACGCTGGCCGAAGCCCGTACTGTCATCGAGGCGTGGCGCACCGAGTACAACACCGATCGACCGCACAGCGGCTTGGGGCAACGCACGCCGGCAGAGTTTGCAGCCCAGTTTCACATGGACGACGCAGCAGGTTTACTCACGACCCTACGATCCTGAGTGGACCTCAACTGGGGGAAACGTCATGCGCTTGCTGCTGTCGAGGCCAAGCGGTTCGGCCGCCGCGCTATTGTCTTTATTGAGGAACGCGTCGGCCTCACCTGGCCCCGCCGCAGAAGCGCAAGTCGTTATGCCGTCAGGAGCATCCAACCACCGGAGGCATAATGCCGCGAGTCGCTTTTCGTTACCTGCGCGTCAGCGTGGTGGCCGGGCTGCCAATATTCGCTATCGGAGTTAGTCCGGTGCCGCAGCGGTTCTCATTTGTCGCCATTACACAACATGCGACGTGCCCCCTGGGGGTTGGCGACATCGCCTTTCAGGCGCGCCCGGCTGACTCTGTTGGCGCGTCAAGTGTCGAGCTTTACACTAGCTGTCTTGATGGCTCCAGCAGGCGCCGGTTGACGAATCAGGCCGGCGACAACGCCGGCGCGGTCTGGTCGCCAGACGGACGCCAGATCGCGTTCCATTCGTTCCGAGGCGGGACGAGTGGAGGTGGCACGATCCCTGGTGTTGCTCTCTACGTGATGAACGCCGACGGCTCAGATGTCCGCCGCGTGATCGACCGATTTGCAATGAACGCCGCATGGTCGCCCGACGGAAAGTGGCTCGCCTTCGTGTCGCTTCCTGACTTGACTCCTCAGGACTCGATGGACGTCAATCGATGGGCCGCAAAACGCGACATCTTTGCCGTGAGGACGGATGGGACCGGCCTCAGAAACCTCACCAATGCGACGGGCAGCGATAATTACCCGTCATGGTCGCCGGACGGGCAACAGATTGCATTTTCGAGCGGGCGAGATCATGGCGAGGACTATAGTGAGATCTATGTCATGAGTTCTGACGGAACGGGAACGAGACGACTCACGTTCAACCGGGATGGCGTCCCGGGCTGCTGCGAAGATGCGGCTCCCACCTGGTCGCCCGACGGCCGGTGGCTAGCCTTCATCAGTAAGCGCGACGGAAACAGCGAGGTTTACAAAATGCGCCGCGATGGAACGCAACAGCAACGCCTCACGCGTCACCCCACGTTTGACGGCTACCCCTCTTGGTCAGCCGACGGTGAGAGTATCATCTTCGAGAAACATCGCAGGGCGCCTCAGACCGCTGACGAACCTCCGCGTACGCCGGACAGCCTTTACGTCATGCGTGCGGACGGATCTGACCCGCGTCCTCTCGGAATCGCTGGGACAAGGCCCGCCTGGCGCTGGCGCTGAATACGATCGATACGGCGACCTGCGGCATAACAAGCGCTTGCTGCTGGCGAGGCCGAGCGGTTCGGCCGCCGCGCTGTAATCTTGATTGAGGAACGCGGCGGCCTCACCTGGCCTCGCAGCAGAACCGCAAGCCGTTATGCGCTCACGATTGACACGGAACCGTACGACTGCTGAGAGCTGCAGCTATCGCCGTGGAGTATTGCAATGGTCTGTATTTACTGTCGACAATCGTCGGGACCATCGCGTGGGCGCCCCCATGTAGTACCGGAAGCCGTGGGCAAGAACGACATGGTTCTACCGTACGGCGCTGAATGCGACCCTTGCAATTCCTACCTCGGCCAATTGGACAATGTGCTCGCAAAGCATCCCTTGGTCTCCTTGGGTGCCCAACTCCTTCGTATACCTGGAAAGAAGGGGCGCGTGAGACGCGTTCTTGGGACCGTTGCCCAGAACGAGGATGAACGGGCAATTGCAATTCCTGTTCACGCGCAGGTGGATCCGCAAGGTAGTTGTGATACATGGCGCGTTACCCCGCTAGTGGATCCTAGTTTCAAAGACTTCGAGTTCAGGCGGTCGCTCCATCACGTTGGCCTAAACCTCATCGCCCACCAACGTGGCGTCGACGTGGCACTCGAAGATCGTTTCGACCAAGTCCGGCGCTACGTCCGGCAGCCAATCGGCGGGGAAAGGTGGGGTTTTGCCCAACTGCCGTTGTTCAGCGGAATGTCACGCGACATTCAACTTCTGCTAGTGCCCGAGCCCAGCATGGTCGCGGTTGGCATGCGGCTCTTTGGTGCCGTCTTCTACATTGACCTCTTGAACACCGGAGAGCTGCCAGCTTGGATCGAACGTGAACGGACCGGGTTCCCTGATCTCCGGTACTGGGATCCTGAGGAACGGATACCGACTTCTGTGCTGTGGAACCGCAAGCGCGAATATGAAATACTCATTGACATTGAACCGTCGTGACTCTGAATGGGTAAGTGCGGTGGCGCATAACCTGCGCTACCCGCGGTCGGGGCCAAACACCTCGGCCTCCGCGACGTAGATTGCTTGGACACGCGGTGGCCTCGGCGGCGCCGCCGCAGAACCGCAAGTCGTTAGGCCGCGCCAATGGAGCTTCCAAATGGACGACGACTTCATAGACGGCGGTCCCCTCGCCGCGATTCAATCGCATTTTCATCACTTGATTGCGGCGCGAGCCGAAGGCTTGGTAGAGAAACACCACTTAAGGCTGCCGGAACTTCGTGGCCTCAAAACCTCGAAGGCTGAGCCAGCTTGGTTTCCAGTTCCTGGGATGTGTGGCGGTTTTGCCTATTGGTTCGATGACCGAGGCGGAAATCGAGTGCTGATTGCCGAGAGCTGGAGCCGAGTGGCTGAAGGGTCTGGGCAACGGCATGAGATCACACCTGAGGGAGCCCGGCTCATTTCTGAGGGGTTCGTCTGATGCTTGCGTATGGCACGCATACCTGATGGCAGGGCGATATAAGATCAGCGCACTGACCCGGACTCAGGTTGGGGACCCACGCCCAGGCACCAGCACCTACACCTTGTCCTTCCGCCTTAGGGTTTTCCCCAGTGCGGACCCGAGGACCCTGAGCGAGATTCTGTAAGCAGCAGAGTCGGTCTGGCCGCACGCTTGGGTGCTACGGGGTGCCATTCAGGGCGGGACAAACGGGGTCGAGCTGCGCTCGGCCCACAGTACTCAGCGAATGCCGGTTGTGTCATCGGCTCGCTCATCGGTGTGCTGTTGGCTGGCACAGGCGCCCACTGGCTGATTACTCCCGCCGCACACCCCGACGCGTCGACGACACGCGTGCTGCTCGTATGGCTTCAAGTCGCCGCCGGAGTCGGGCTTATTGTCGTGAACTCGTCGCGTCTCACTCGCGCCAGGAGTGCCACGTAGCACTGCGATATTCGGTGCGGGTCAGCGGTCCCTTCGCTGGACTACGGTGTGGCCCGGCGATATTGTTCCCTATCACCGACTGCGGCGGGAGACCAACCATGGCGAAGAAGCCCACCAACGTAAGCAAGTCATCGCGCACCGCGTCCAAGCTCTCGACCGGGAGCCGTGCCAAGTCGACCTTCACCAAGGCCTCGGCCAAGCGCGCGGCCCGGAGGGCCAAGACGGCCTTCGCCGATTCGAAGCTTCCGGCCTCTTGGGAGCGGGGCGGTCGTGAATGGTCGCGTGTCCTGGGTCACTTCGGAGCCACGAAGAGCTGAACGATACGCGGTGGCGGCATTCCCCTGATGTGAGAGCACGGTGGCGGCATACGAGACATCAGTCTTTCTGAATGTTCCATTCGACAGGCCCTACAAGAAGCTGCTGAACGCACTCGTCTTCGGCGTTCACGATTGCGGCCTTCTGTCACGGTGTGCCCTCGAAGCGGACGACGGTGGCCAAGTCCGGCTCGACAAACTCTACACGATCATCAAGGAATGCCGGTTCGGGATTCACGACCTCTCTCGGACCACCCTCGACGGGATCCACCGACTTCCACGATTCAACATGCCGCTCGAACTCGGTGTGTTCCTCGGTGCCCGTGAGTACGGTCGCGGGGAGCAAAAACGGAAGTCCTTGCTGATCCTTGATCGTGCCCCGTACCGGTATCAGGTGTTCTGCTCAGACATCGCCGGGCAGGATATCCGCGCCCATGATAATGATGCTGAACGTGCCTTGACAGCCATCCGCAACTGGCTCCAGGCTGCCGTGTCGGTGGAGTATCTCCCGTCTCCCGCGAAGCTCCGGCGCCGGTATCTGGAGTTTCGCCGGCAACTGCCATTCATGTGTGAAGAGGAAGACCTGACGCCGTCGGAGCTCACGTTCCTCGACTATCGCTGGTTGGTGGACGCATGGGTCGAAGTGAATCCGAGGTAGAGCTGGGCGAGAAGCGAGAAATGCCATCCGAGATTGCCCCGCTGCGCTGAGGGGGTGGGGCACGGCCAGGCATGCATTCGCGGCACCAGAATTCCAGTGGCGGTCGTACTCGCAAACCTCGCTGCTGGTGTGGACGGTGCTGAGCTTTTTCGCAGCCGCCGCGGCAGGTCCGCGGCACCACCGCACAGGCGTTCGCTGGGCCAAACGGAGATACCGTGAACGAAGCCGGATTGCGCTTTCGCTCGAAGATCGATCTCTGGCTCCTCGCGCTCATCGCTCCTGCGATTCTGATCGGGCCTGTAGTCGCGGTTCTCCCTCCGCGCTCCGGGTCGATTGGCGTTGTCCTCGGGATGCTGGCGTTGACCGTCATCATCGCCGGACCCGCCCTGTGGATATTCAACACCACCGCCTACTTCGTCACGGAATCACACCTCATTGTTCGGTGTGGTCCGTTTCGAAGGGTCGTGCCGCTCAGCGCCATCAACCGGATTCACCCCACGAGCACCATGTTGTCGGCGCCGGCGCTTTCTCTCGATCGACTGGAGCTCGACTGCGGCAAGCATGGGGCAGTTGTGATTTCGCCCGCTGACAAGGCTGGCTTTGTAGCGGCGGTCCTGGTTCGATCCCCAGCGGTGGTTGTCGACATCGACGCGGCAGGCGTCAGCTCGGGAGCAACCGGGCGGATTACGGACTCCCCTGCCGCTTGAACGGTTGACCTCTTGGAGGCGCTGCCACTTCGACGTGCAGAGATATTCTGGCGGCCCGGGATCAGTCGCTTGAGGGGCCGGCACAGTTCACCTTGCCGAAGCGGCACGCCAAGGGCTATACTTCGGATAGCCACCGGAGACAGAACAATGATCACCAAGATCCAGAAATGGGGAAATAGCCAGGGGCTTCGGCTGAACAAGACGCTGCTGTCCGACGCAGCGATCGAGATTGGTGACGAGGTGGATATCGTGGTGCACAATGGCGCGTTGGTCGTCACACCTGTACGAAGGGTGCGAGGCGGACATGATCTTCGCGATCTGGTTCGTCGCATTCCCAAGGGAACGCGCGCCGTGGAGCTGGATTGGGGGCCTCCGATCGGGCGCGAGGTCTGGTAGATGGCTGATTACATCCCCAAAAAGGGCGAATTCATTGCACTCACCTTTGACCCCCAATCCGGACATGAACAGCGGGGTCGCCGGCCGGCGCTCGTGGTCAGCAACGACCTGTTCAACAAGCACACCGGCCTTTGCATTGCCTGTCCCATCACCAATACACGCCGCAACTATCCCTTCCACGTAGCGGTTGAGTCCGAGGAAGGCATCACCGGCTACGTGATGGTCGAACAAGTCAAGTCGATTGACTTCCGTACGCGCAAGGCAAAGCGACTCGGTATGGCGCGAGAGGCGATGTTCGATGAGGTCCTCTCCATCCTCGATGCGTGCATCTACTGAGCGCCAACGCGAGTCAGCTGTCCCGGGAACCCAAGCGGCTCCACATCGCGATCGACCATGAACGGTTCGGCGCACGTGCCCCAACACTTGGGCACTCGTCACCAACGCCCACTACCATTGACAGATGAAGCGTTACGACAAGCCATATTTCGATCGCTGGTACCGCGACCCCCGGCACGCTATCGGGACGCGCGCTGACCTCCAGCGCGAAGTGCATTTCGCGCTTTCCTGCGCCGAGCATCTCCTCGCGCGCCCTCTGCGTTCCGTGCTCGACGTCGGGGCAGGGGAGGGGCGCTGGGAGCCGGTACTCCACCGCATCCGGCCCACTGCGCGCTACGCCGGCGTTGATTCGAGTGAGTGGGCGATTGAAAAGTGGGGACGGCGCCGCAACCTCCGCCTAGGCAGTATCGAGTCGCTGGACACGCTGGGCCTCGATGGTCCGTTCGATCTCGTCGTGGTCGCCGACATACTCCACTACCTCACTGCTCCCATACTCCGCCGCGCCGCAGCGCAGGTGGCACCGCTGATCGGCGGGCTCGCGTACATGCCGACGTTCACCGGCCACGACAGCAGCGACGGCGATCACGTCGGCTTCCACCGCCGCGCCGCCGCGGTATACCACCGGGCATTTGCGGTGCACGGGATTGTGCCGATCGGACTCAACCTGTGGACCACGTCCGTTCTCGCCCGCGACCTTTCGGCATTGGAGCGGCCCCCGACCCCGCCATTCGGACGCTGAACCGACGGCCCGATTACCTTCCGTCTCCGATGAC
>JBDSMU010000132.1:0-5805 GCA_039915685.1 Gemmatimonadales bacterium
GGCACAGCGCCACCGTGATTGCGGTCATGCGGTAATCTACCTTCGCCGGGGTGCTGCATATATTCCCACTGCTCACCTCACGGAGAAGCCGCATGACGATGCACGACGCGCTGAGCGATGTCCCCAATATCGGGGCGCCACTTCCATGGCTCGCGACCGCCGGTCAGCCCACCGCCGAGAATCTGGAGGCGGCCCGCGATGCCGGAGCCGAGGTCGTGATCGACCTCAGGGATCCGATGGAACCTCGCCCATTCGATGAAGCCGCCAAGGTCCGTGAACTCGGCATGACGTACATCAATGCACCGGTGAATCCGGGCAGCCTCGACGACGCCACGATGGACGCGGTGCTCACGGCGATCCGTGAGAACGCCGAGCGACAGGTGCTGCTGCATTGCGCCAGCGCGAACCGCGTGGGAGGCGCACTGATCCCGTATTTCATCCTCGATCGCGGGATGGACGAGCAGGCCGCAATTGATGCAGCGATGGCCGCCGGGTTGCGCAATGCCGGGCTCATGGAATGGGGCGTTGATTACGCGCGCCGCAAGCAGGCGATACGATGAGACGGGTGGAGTGACGAACGCGAAAGGCCGGCATCCAGGGATGTCGGCCTTTTGTGTGCCAAACGAATGTTGGCCTAGTTGTTCGGGCGCCTGGATCGCGATGCCGGTTCAGGGGCAGGGGACGACGGCTGGGGCTGCGGCGCAGGGCGCTCAGCTCGCGGTTGAGATACCGGGCTTTCGGTGCGAGGCGCTTCGCGCTGCGGAGACGGTGCGGGTCGCGGTGCCTCGCGGGCCGGTGCACTCCGTGCAGGCGTTTCTGCCCGCGGCGTATCCCGCGGCGCTGATCGCACCGGCCGCTGTGGCTCCGCCCTAGTTTCAGGACGAGGCGGCTCGCGGTACACTGGACGATCGCGCGCCGGCTCGTCGGGCCGGCGGGTCTCCGGCTCACCGCGCCGCGTCGCCGGCGGCACCTCGCGGAAGATCGGCCGGCCGTCGGAAAAGATGGTGCGCTGGCCAGTCGCCTGGCGATCCACCGATGGCAGCGTGACGGCGCGTTCCTCGTCCCCACTGTTGTTCGGTTTCCTGGACCGCCCCTCACCACCGCTCGACGGCGCCGGAGTCGACGGTCGCGCGCTCGGCTGTGGCTGGCGCTGGGGTTCCCGCTGCGGTTCCCGCGTGACTGGAGTCTCGCGCGAGGGTGCCTCCGCTCGGCCGGTCCTCCCGCTGGTGCTCGTCGGCCTTGAGGCGTCCGACGTGGTGTTCCGCACTCTCGAACGACCGTCGTAGCTCTCAGTGGGAGTAGTGCGCGGCGACGGACGGACGCTTCCACCCAGGTCGGGCGCGAACGACGCGGGCGCACCGGCAAGGCCTTGAGGTGATCGGGAACGATACCCGTACGGTGCAAGGGTTGCCACCGGTCGCGGTCGCGTCGGATACACCACAACTGGGCGGTAAGGATCGTAGCCACGATTGCCGTACCCGTAGCCGTACCCGTAGCCATACGGGTAACCATACGAATACGGCGAGCCATAGCGGTAATAGCCGTATCCTGCGTCGCCGTAAAGCCATGGATCGTACCGATCGTACCGGCCATACCCGCTCCCCACCCGGATGTTTACGCCGCTTCCGATCGGGTACCCGCAGGCGAGGCAATCGTAGTAGGGGTCGTAGCCGCCATAGCCGCCGCTGGCGTACGTTCGGGTGCCATGCACCCGATAGCCAACGATGTCATAATCGACGCGTTCGTTGGCGGTCATGCGACGAACCATGGACGACAGCTCGGCTTCGGGATCGTCATCTGAGCGCAACCGAAGCATGCCATAATCCCATTGATTATTCGCGGCGTAGTCGTTGAACACCATCGGGGCGCGGGAGAGCGCGGCGTAAATCAATCCGGTGCCGTCGATATCATCGGCGAGGAAGGTGCTGCGTTCGCCCCGGCCGCGGATCTCGTAGCGCCGGCCGCCGCGCACGTATGCATCGACATCTGGATCGAGCGGGAAGAGAACGCGAACGCGCCCATCGCCATCAACCCGAAAAACCACCAGATATCCATCGCTGCCCGGCTCGACCTTCACCCGCACTTCATCGCCGGGCGTGTAGTCGCCACCGTTGAGTGAAACGCGGATCGACGAAAGTGCCGCAGCCTCCGAGTTCGCCCGGGCAAGCGGCGCAGCACCGAGAGAGGCCGAGGCGGTGGGAGCGAGAAGAGCCAGTAACAGGGCGAACATGGACGACCTCCAGACCGACGGACACAAAAAGAGATACCCCCGAAAGTTCCAGATTCGTGCCACGCCGGAACCCATTGGGAACGCGGCTTTCATGGTAACTCGGCAGTCGAGGTGTCCGGGAATGTGGACACTCGGCCCCCGGAAGGGACACGGCTGGGGATGTGTGCCTGTCAGATCTCGCGCCCCTTGGTCCAACGGTGCCAGTACATGCGTAGTTCCGTGATCCGACGTTCGTGAGTCTCCACGAACATCGCGCCTCGTGCCTCGACCCAGTCGCCGGTGCGGCGGCGGCGGAAGGTCAGTTTGAACTCGGTCGAGAACCACGGGCCCACCGCGAAGACCTCGCCGACGGTAAAGGTGGCCTCAGATTGGTTGTAGGGAATGTCGCCGGCCCATTGTCGGATGGCATCGAGACCGGACACCGGTGCGGCGAAGGGTGTTTCGAGCAGGGTCGCGCCGTCGGCGAAGAGTGTGACCAATGCGTCGGGCTTGCCACGGCTCCACGCCGCAGCGAAGGCGTCGGCAATCTCGCGCCCCGTTTCACGAATGTCTGGTACATCATCGCTGGTCACCCAGCTACCAGGATGCGATGATCATCGGGCACCTTCTGCGGTCAGCCGGACCAGCGCATCACGCGCTTCCGCGAGGTGCGCCGAATACATCGTGTCGGCTCGCTCCCAAAGTCTCAGGAACTGCCCGTAGGCTGCGGTCGCTTCGGCGCGGTGCCCTGCGGCCTCGTGGGCGCGGCCGAGATAGAGCTGCGTGATCGGAATAAATGCCACTTGGTCTGAGAATCCGTCCTCCAATCTGCGGATGCCGGCGTCACGCGTGGCCGGTCGCGCCACCTGAATCATTGCCAGACGCAACGACACCGCGTTCGAGAACGGTGTGGCCCCAATGCGGCTCGGAACCCTCAGGCCGGCTTCGGCGCGGGTGAGTCCGCGGACCGTATCGCCCTGTGCGACGATGGCGAGGCCGCCGAGTATCGCGAGCGGGCCATTCAGGAACGGCGGACGCGTAGAGTCCGGCATCGCCTGCGCCTTGGCAACCTCCGCGGCAGCTGTGGCACCATCTCCCATGTCCACGGCCATGAGCGCTCGCATGAAAGCGACGAATGCATTGTTCGCCGGCGCGCGCGCCAGGCCAGTCGCGAACTTCTGTCGCTGGGTCGGACTGAGAAGGCCCGCGTAGATCGGCAGCATGGCGGCCGCCTCTCGCATGGCGGGGTTGATCTGGGCGACCGTGTCCGCGATCGCCTTGGCGGTCTTGACCTGACCCAATCCATCGTAAAGCGCGGCGAGGGGCGCAAGCGCGAAGGGTCGCTGCGGCCCTGGAATGCCGGTAGAAAGCGAATCGAGCATCACGCCGAGCGTTGCTGCAGTTGCGTCCGGCGCCATCATTCGGCGCGCGATAGCCGCCATCACCACGCCGGTCGGACCGTAGCGGGAGATCATGTTACGGACCGCGCTGTCCACCCCCTCGACCACCAGCCTGCCAGCGCGCGCACGCCGCAGTGCATCGGCGGCACCGGCGCGCTCGAATACGGTCATGTATCGCTGCTGCGCGACCGCATCGCCCGCGAGCAGCGCCATCTCGAAGGGATGGATGGCAGCGGGGGTGAGCGATGAGTCGATCTCGAGCACGCGGTCGAACGGTGCAATCAACTCCGCGCGTGCGCGTGGAATCATGTGCTTGGTGTGGTACTGCGATTCGCCTAGTAAGTACCAGCCGTCGGCGTCCTGGGGATTGCGCTCCGTATATGCACGCATCGAGTCGGCAGCAGCAACGTCGCCGCGCTGGAACATCTGGTACGCCGCCAGGAGGCTGCGCACCTTCTCGGGAAGTGCTGCGGAGTATCGAACTGCATTGGCGCTGGCGATGCCCGCCCGGGGATTATTGTACGCGCCGAGCCACCCCATCGTGTTGGCCAGCTTGTACCATGCGAGCGCGAAGGTTGAATCGGCGACGACCGCGCGCTCGAATGCCACCTGGGCCGAGTCCCATTCCCCCCGACGGTGAAATCCCTCACCATCGAGGTACGCACGAATCGCGGGCATCGATGCCGATGTGATTCCGGAAGAGTTGGCCGACGGCAGCGGCTCGCGCGATTTCCAGATATTGCGGAGCACGCCGACAGCAAGTTGATCGGCCAGATTGAGGATGGAGTCCGCCGGCCCATCCACCTGTGCACGGGCAAGCTGCTTGCCGGCGAGGTCGAACAGCTCCGCCGTGAGGCGCGCGCTATTGCCACTTGCCACCACGCTGCCGGTCAGCACAGACGCCGCCTTCACGCTGCGCGCGACCGCGATCGCGCCGTCGAGCCCCGGCTGTCCTTTCGCTGCCCGGCGTTGCCATTCGCGCATCACCTGTCGCGAGGGGATGGTGCGAATTTCGCCGACCCCGTCGAGGCTACCGCCAAGAAGGTCCACCATCCCCTCCCCGAGACCCTCAACCGCGGCACCGCTCGTGGTGAACGGCACGATCGCTATTGTCTCGGCGCCCGACACGATGTTGGTGCTCGGAGCGGCGATGAAGATGACCCAGACGGCGGCGGCAGCGGCAACCACAACAGGGAGCACCACCGCGAGCCGCTTCCACCGTCGGCTCTCGCGCGTGGCAGCGGCGGCCCCGGTACTCTCGCTGGTGAGTGCGTCGGCAAAATCCATGATGGTCGGAAACCGTTTCGCCGGTTCCTGCTGCAGCGCACGCAGCACGGCTGCGTCGACTTCGGGGGGAACTTCGTGGACAACGCTGCTGAGTCGGGGACGCGGGCCAGTCAGTACCTTGGTGAGCAGCGCCTGCATGGTGGCCGCCGTGAACGGCTGACTACCGGTCACCATCTCGTAGAACACACAGGCGAGCGAGTACTGGTCACTACGGGCGTCCACTGCATCGGCGGTCGCTTGTTCCGGACTCATGTACGCCGGCGTGCCGATTGCCATCCCGGTGCCGGTGAGCGCCGCGTCGGAGGAGCGAGACGCGTCGATGGCGCGGGCGATGCCAAAATCCGCCACTACGGCATGCCCGCCGGAGAGCATGATGTTCTCCGGCTTCACGTCGCGGTGCACGATCCCGTGCGAATGCGCATACGCAAGCGCACTCGCGGCCTCCCGCATGATGGTCGCGGCTCGATCGGTCGGGAGCCGACCCTCGCGTCGGAGCAAGTCGCGCAGCGACTCCCCCTCGACGTACGGCATCACATAGTAGAGGCAACCATCCGCCGACCCGGAGTCATACACGGGCACGATGTGCGGGTGTTGCAGGCCCGCCGCGAGCTCGATTTCACGCAGGAACCGGTCGGTGCCGAGTGAGGCAGCCAGTTCGGGGCGCAGGACCTTGATCGCCACCTTGCGATGGTGCTTGCGATCTTCAGCCACGAACACGGTCGCCATGCCACCTTCGCCGATCTGTCGATCGACATCGTAGGCATCCTGTACCGCGGCACGCAGTCGCTCAAGGGTGTCGGACATTGGCCTGATGGAAGGGAGACACATGGAATGTAGCCAGCGACGGGTGGCGAACGCGACCGGGACCTCTCGAGGTTGGATGCATCATCGCCGTGAACCGTTGCCCGA
>JBDSMU010000158.1:0-5629 GCA_039915685.1 Gemmatimonadales bacterium
AGCGGGTCGTGATCGTTGTCGAGGCGGCTCTGCAGCAGGATGTCCCACGTGGGCACACCACCACCGCGCGGGAAGAGCGCGTCGTCCAAGCCGGCGATCATCACCACGCGGGCGGGAAGTACCATCCCGGGTGTCAGGGCGCAGATTCGGAGCCCACCGCGCAGGTCGCCAGACGTCGCCGTTTCGGTGAGGATGTGCTCCAGCTCTTGGCCAATCGCGGCGAGCGGGAGCGTTGCGTCGATACGTGCTGCCGCCGATGACGTGACGAGATGCTCGATGCTCCGACGCAGGCCGGAGAGCACTTCGGCGTCGTCGCTCGACCACGTGGTCAGGAAGTCGCTGATCAGCGCATCGACAATCACCCGCCACTCGGCGATCGAGTGTGGCGTCGCCACGATGGCTTCCGCACTGGCGAGTCGCTCGAACCAGGCGGTCAGTCGGTCGATCTGGGTCGTGGTGTTGTCGGGCTCGAGCGCGTCGGACGCGGGCACGCGCTGCTGGTGCAGCCGCGACAATCCTTCGCGCCACGTTGCACCTTCCTCGGGAGGGAGGTCGAACCGCGCTTCGCGGTGTGCGCCGTCGACGCCCCAGTGGATACCGACGCTTTCGACCAAGTTGCGGATCGCGCCCAGATCGCCGAACCCGAATCCCGCACGCTGACGGATCGCGGGGTGCTCCAGCAGGCCGAGTATCTCTGATCGTCCGAAGCGACCGGCGAGGGCGTGCAGCAAAGCGGCGACAGCGGCACCGATCGGTGCTCGGCTCCGCCACGGCCTACCGGCGACTTCATACGGAATGCGCAGCAGGCCGTCGTCAGGTACGCCGAACACCGCGTCGATTGCCGGGAGGTATGTCTCGAGGTCGGTCACATACAGCACGGCGTCATGCGGCTGCAGCGACGCGTCTTCTGCCAGGCGCCTCACCAGTTGTTCGCGCAGCGATTCGATCTCGCGCACCGCCGAGTGGCAGCGGTGCGCCACAACTGATCGATCATCTGGTGCTAGCGCGACGGGTGCGTCGAAGTGCCCACTAAGGGCTCGCTGGACGCGGCCGAGCAATGAGGTCGCGGGCGGTGACGTGTGGGCGGCCGGGACCGTCGTGATTGTAGCGTTATCGAGTGCCTTGAGCGCTGCAAGCGCGGCGGGGCGTCGTCGCGGGCGTTCAGGGTCGAAGGCGGGTGTATTGCAATCCACGATATACCAGCGAACGGCGGTGTGCTGCGACGCAAGTCGTAACACTTCGCGGTGCAGTGGCGGCAGCGTGGCGTCGCCCACGAGGAGGATCGGATCCTTCGGAACTTCGGCGCCGCCATCGCGCCAGTTGCTGAACCGGGCAATCGGGGACGGTGCATCAAGTTGCTTTGAGAGGCGCCGCCACAGTTCGGCGTACCAGACTTCGTCGTCCACAGCAGCCAGATAACGCTCTCCCCGTTCCCATGCCTCGACCATCGCCGGTCGGTGCAGCATTGCGTCACGGAGCCGAGTGGAGAGGCGGCGCGCGAAATCGAGCCGCACCAGCAGGTCACCCTCGGTGAGCGCGTGAGCCAGACCTTCCGGCAATTGCTCAGCGATCTCGGGAATGATCGCGGCAATCTGCCACGCCAACGCCTCGCGGTCCCACGGATCGCGTCGCGGCTTGCCGATGAGCGTGTCAATCAGGTCCTGCGGGGCGGGGAAGCGCACCGATGCTGCGATACCGTGCCGACGGGCCAGCTCAAGGGTCAGGTAACGCCGCACCGAGGGGTGGCGCACGCTGACCGAGGGCACGTCGAACGGCCCGGGATGCAAGGCGTCGACATCCGCGAGCACGTCGTTGGCGGCGGCGCGGAGATCGGGGCAGATGAAGAGCTGGAGACCAGGGGGGAAGGTCATGGGAGGAACGATAACAGGGGGGTGGGACGGTCGAGCTCGTAGGCTGGACTGTCGGCTCCATGAACACGCAACTTGCCGCATAATTTGGGTCCATGGCACGAGCACGGGCCGCGATATATTCAATCACCATGACCGGCCAGGAGAGCCACGATGGCTGACAAGAAGAAGAAGGACATAGTCCAGGTAAAGAATCCTCGTACTGGTCACTACGTGAAAATCGACCGCGACGAGGGGCGTATCCTTGACTACAAGAAGAGCGATGGCCCCTACAAGGGTGTGCCCGTTGCGCGGAAACGCGCAGCCAGGTGATTTACTATCGCCCGACTGATGGCAACGTTCACAATGCGCCCATTCGCTGGAAACCGCGGACGGCGTTCTTGATGTTGCAGCTCGGCGGGACGGTTCCTCCCGAAGTGTTAGCTGCACGAAAAGGCATCGAAGAGGTTTTCGGGGCAGCGGGGTTCAAGGTCGTCGACGCAAATGCAGCAACGACCGGCAAGGATTTTCTTCTCAAGATCTGGCAGCTTGCCGTTGCATGCCCGCGAAACAGTCATCGTGCGCCTGGGTCAGGCACCGTTGCCCTCCGATCTTGTCCGGACGGAGTACATACGAGGTGGCGCTCAGCTCGAACCGGGCCTCAAGAAATTTCTTGCCTCGATCGAGGAGCAAGCCGAGTACTACACCACGCTTGCTGACCAGCTGGAAAATGACCCACTGTTGGCGATCGATTATCTGCGCCGCACCTTTCTCTTGACCGGCGACAGGAACCTGAAGGTCCGCGCCGAGGGTGTATTTGACTCGGCACAATTATCGGGGCGCGCGAAAGGCAGCGTGGAGCGCATGATGGTCACGTTCTGAGGCAGCCTCCCTTCCGCTAACGCGCTCTCCGCGGTTTCTGTCACCCCTCGCTTCGATCAGACGACATTGCGCTGTCACAGCCCTTCGCTACCTTGAAAGCGTGCCACCTCCGTTCCCGGTGGCCAGCATGCAGAGTTGCGGCGAGAGCACCGGCTCCCTGACCCGCACGCCAGACCGTAGCCCTGTCCCGCCTTGGGACGCACGGTGGCAATGCCGGCCCGACCTCCACCAGTCGGGAACCATGTGCGAATGGGACGGCACTGTCATCGAAAGGGTATCCCAATGGTCAACCGCATCGCATCACTCCTGTCCGACGACGCCATCACCACAACGCCTGACGCTCCTGAACTCGACTGGACGGTCCTGTTCGAGTGGATTCCGATGCTCGATCGAGCCAGCAGCGAGGAGGGTGTGGATGAGAACGTAGATGTCGACGCACTCCGCGACGCGTTCCGACGCTCCGGTGTCCTCATCTTGGGCGGACCGGAGTGGGTCTCGGCCGAAGGCGGCCTGAGACAATCCGTGACGAATTCGTACCACCGCGATCTCTCCTACCTGCGCAAAACGATGAGCGCGCTCTATTACGCCGATGATAGCGACCCGTCGGTTTTTCCCGTCGCGATCACGTGCGGCGTGATGTTCTGCCTGGTGATCCGGGCGCATAATCTCGTCAAGTCATTCGAGGTCATCCGCGATCTGATCCACGGGGAATGATCCCCCACGTTTACGCGGAACGGGAATGGTGTTCGACAATGCCCGTTGTGCATTTCCGTTCCGCGTAAACGCGGGTGCCGCACAAGTGCGGCACCTGTGGGGGGATCGCCGAATGATGGACGGCCCGTCGCACCCCCGTTCCGCGTAAACGCGGGTGCCGCACAAGTGCGGCACCTGTGGGGGGATCGCCGAATGATGGACGGCCCGTCGCATCCCCGTTCCGCGTGAACGCGGGTGCCGCCCGCCCATTGTCACACCCCTCCGGCAGCTTCGAAGGACTGCAGCGCCCCCTGCCACAGCCCCCTTCGACCCGGAGCCTCCATGTCTTCCGCTCGTAATGCGTTCACCCTCGTCGCGCTGCTCGGCGCGGCCGCTTGCGGCGGCGGTGCCGACGGCGGAACAAATACCCCGCCCCCACCTCCTCCCCCGCCAACAGTGGCAACCGTCGTCGTCACGCTCGCAAATTCGACAATCGCCCCCGGATCGGGCACCGTCGCCACCGCGCTGGTGCGCGACGCCAGCGGGAATACGCTGACCGGTCGCGCGGTGAACTGGTCGACGTCGAACCCTGGTGTGGCCACGGTGAACACAACCGGAGCAGTCACCGCCGTGTCCGGCGGTTCTGCCACCATCACGGCGACGAGCGAAGGGAAGAGCGGTGGGGCAACGCTTGCTGTGTCATCGCCAGTAACGCAGGTCACTATCTCCGGAACCTCCCGCGTCAAGGTCGGCGATACCTACCAGTACACCGCCGAGGCACGACTTGCGGACAACACCCTGGTCCAGCGTCCCGTCACTTGGACCGTCGTGGAACCGGGCAAGGGAACGATCACCCAGGCCGGTGTTCTCACCCCGCTCGCCACCGGCGCGATCACCGTGCGAGCAACGGTCGAGAACGTGTTCTTCAACGGCGCGGTCACAGGCTATGACTGGCAGTTCGTGAGCGGTGCAACCATTATGGGCGCGATACTCCCGGCGGATCTCTTGGTCACGAACAAGTTGGGCCAATCCGAGTATCCGGAGCTGGCCATCGTATGCAGCGCGAACGGTACGTTTTCGCTCTGGGTGGACACTGACAACTTCATCACCGCCAACGGTATCGTGGCGTTCAGCTTTGACGGTGGGGCGGCGACCGCCCAAAACTGGATCGAGTTCGACAATTTCAGCGCGCTCGGTCACCCAGGGACGACGAATGCGTCACGGAAGAACATGGCGATAGCCATCGCAGGGTCACGCCTTTTTACGTTCGCATTCGGTGAGTTCTTGTCAGTCACGCGAATTGCGCAATTCCGCGTGACGGGGCTTGGTCCGCATCTGGCCACCTTGCTGAACGGATGTCCAAGCAACGCGATCATGAGTGGGATTGCGGCAGAGAACACCGAATCGTTCTGGGAACGCGTGCCATCCGAGCTGCTTCGGGCCACGCCAATGGACGCTGTACGGCAGTTGCGGCTCGATCGTGGCCCGGCCGGTGACGCAGACCGGACCATTCCATCAGTGCCAGCAGCAATCGACCCGAGTCGGCTGCAGTCGAGGCCTTGATCACGGCGCGGACGACCCGGGACATTCCCGGGTCGTCTGCACCGGGTCCCGCTTTTTCGTCGCGCATTACACGGTCATATTATCGTTTGACACCACTCTCCGGATCATCCCCCTGTCCCAGGCCCGCAAGCTCCAGCGCTGGATCGACCTCGTGACCGCGCTTCTCTCGCGGAAGTACGGTGCCACGCTGGAGCAGCTCCGTACCGAAGTTCCGGACTACATGTCCGGCGCCCCGGAGTCGGTGCGACGGATGTTCGAACGCGACAAGGACGAACTTCGAACCCTGGGAGTACCGATCGAGACGACCGGCCACGACGGCGATGAGGAGACCAAGTACGCGATTGCCGCCAACCGCTTCTACCTCCCCTACCTCAGTGTTGTGACACCACGCGGACGCGCGCGACCCAAGCGCGTCGATCGCTATGGATATCAGGCCCTCGCCGAACGGCAGTTCAGCGACGCCGACATGATGCTGCTGGCCGATGCTGCGGCCCGAGTGATGGAATGCGGCGACCCGATCCTCGCCGATGACGCCACTCAGGCACTGCACAAGCTCGCGATCGATGTGCCCGGTGATGTCCTCGTTGCCACACCCAACGTGACAACGCTGCCGGTTGGGACTCCCGCCGACACCGACACGCTCG
>JBDSMU010000167.1:0-9749 GCA_039915685.1 Gemmatimonadales bacterium
CCGATGGCATCACATTCGAGCATCTGGAACTCCGTGGGGAGATACGCATGGTCAGGCCGAACCGGGCACCGGCAAGTCGCCCATGGATGACCGTCGTGGCGCTGGCATTCATGGCGTGTGGCACGCAGCCGGGACGCACTGTCGATCGGGATTCCATCAAAAATAGCCCGCCCGAGGTTGTCGCGGCCGACGCACGGCGAACCGTGATGTTTCTGGGAACGTCGCTCACCGCGGGGTACGGGCTTTCTCCCGACGAGGCCTACCCGGCTCGCATTCAGGCGCGGATTGATTCCCTCGGCCTGCCGTTTCGGGTGGTCAACGCCGGCGTGAGCGGCGAAACGTCCGCTGGCGCGCTGCGCCGGATAAGCTGGCTGGCGCAGCAGGGACCGATGGCGGTGCTGATGGTCGAAACGGGTGCCAATGATGGCCTGCGCGGCCAGTCTGTCGATAGCCTGCGATCCAACTTGCGGCAGGTGATCACTCGCGCACTGGCACTCGAGCCCCGTCCCGCAGTGATCGTCGCCGGCATGGAGGCGCCGCCCAACATGGGACGGCAGTACGCCTCGCGCTTTCACGACGTTTTTCCCGACATTGCTGGTGAGTTCAGTCTCCCCTACCTCCCGTTCTTGCTCGACGGCGTCGCCGGAACAGAGCGACTCAACCAACGCGACGGGATCCATCCGACCGCCGAGGGCGCGCGCCGTGTTGCCGAGAATGTGTGGCGCACGCTGGCGCCAATTCTTGACTCGATCGCCCGGACACCCGGTGGCAGGTAGACCGAACGGTGGTCATCCGATTCACGTGACCGGCCCTGACGCCAGCCTGATGGCCGCGGTTTCACCAATGACCCGGAAACCCACTCCGACACCGATGAGATCATGACTGTATTCGATACCACGCACCAGCGCGCCGCCTGGCTGGTCGCCATCCTTGGGGTGATCATTCTGATCGCCCTTGTGCCGTATGCGTCGGGTCTCCTCGGAGCGCCGATCCTCTACGTGCTCCTCGAACCGATGCACACCTGGCTGGTACCGCGGGTGCGAAGCAGGGCGCTGGCCAGTGGCCTCACGATCCTGGTCGCGTTGGTCGGGATCGTCCTGCCGCTGGTCTGGTTGATATCTCTGCTGGTCGGGCAGGCACAGGGGGCAGTTTCCAGCATCCTGGCCTCGCCGGTGCTGAACCAGCTCGACTCGATCAGCGTCGGGCCATACGATATCGGACCGCAGATCAAGGAGGCCGGATCGCAGGTGGTTTCGGCCATCGGGGGCAGCGCGCTCATGCTCCTCGGCAAGGCGACGTCGATCACGCTCAACCTGCTGTTCACCTTCTTCGGGTTGTACTACTTGCTCATGGATCCTCACGGAGCGTGGCAGTCACTTCGTGCCTATATCCCGTTCTCCGACGAGAACGTCGAAATCCTGAAGTCGCGCTTCGAGGCGGTGACGAAGTCCACGGTGATCGGGACGGGTTTGTCGGCTCTGATCCAGGGCGCATTGCTCGCGCTCGGGTTCGCCGTGGCTGGGGTTGGCAATCCAGTCTTCTGGGGTGCTGTCACCGTGGTTGTTTCGATCCTTCCGGTGGTGGGAAGCGGGATGGTGTGGGGTCCCGCCGCCATCATGCTATTTGTGACGCACCGCCCGGTGGCTGCAGTCGGGCTTATGATCTACGGTGTAGTCCTGGTAGGGAATGTCGATAACCTCATCCGGCCCTGGGTCACAAACCGCTACGCGCAGATTCACCCGCTCATCACGCTGGTTGGCGCGGTCGCCGGCGTCAGTTATGTGGGTCTCCTCGGCCTGCTGCTTGGCCCACTCGCCCTAACCTACTTTTTCGAGTTACTCAAGATGTACCGTCGTGAGTACCTCGACCGGGATGGCGGGCTGGTGACGATTTCGACGTAGCATCGATTGGAATGGGTAACGCGCACGAAGCCCCCGCAGATCACAGTCTGCGGGGGCTTCGTCTGTTGCGATGCTGCCCTGCTACATCAGTTGTTCTGCTTCACTTCCGTCCGGCGGTTGAGCGCGCGGCCAGCCGTGCTGCCGTTATCGGCAACGGGCTCTTCCTCGCCACGCCACTTCACCATGATCCGGCTCTCGCTGATCCCGTTCTCAACCAGCATGCGACGCACCGTCTCGGCACGAGCCTGCGACAGCTTCATGTTGTAGGCGTTGGTACCGATCCAGTCGGTGTGACCAACGACGTCGACGTTCACCGTCGGACGGGCCTTCAGGGTATTGACGATCGCCATCACCGTGTCGCGACCACCGGCGGTCAGATCTGACCGGTCGAAGCGGAAGTGCACGGTCGCGAGCTCGAACGTCGCGCGCGGCGCGGGGGCCGGTGCGGGCATCGGAGCAGGTGCCGGGGCCGGGGCCGGCGGCGGCGGAGTACGAACGGTCACGTTGGCGCTCGACATCAGGCCGCCCTTCTTACTGTAGGCGGTAACCTGAGCGGTGCCCGGCGTGGTGGCCGTGTACCGACCGGTCAGCGAGTCGAGCGAGCCCGGACCCGTGAGGCGGTATACCATCGCGTCATCCTTGCCGCAGTACATCGCGGTGGAGCTGAACGTCTGGCTCTGGCCGGGCTCAAGCGTGACCGACGTCGGCGAGATGCTGATCATGTCGCCATCGTGGCTGCAGCCCCCGAAGAGAAGCGACGCGCCGGCCTGCAGGGCGATGTTGGTATTGCTCTCATCGTTCCAGCCATTCGGAATGAAGCCGACAACACCCTCGAGGCGGATGTTGAACCAGCTCGCGGGGCGAAGCCGGATGCCGGCGAGGCCACTGATCGTCAGGGCCGTGTGGTCGATCGCCTTCGTGAGCTTGGTCACGCCGACGCCGGCGCCGAGCATGAAGCCGATGCCGCCGTTGCCAATGTTGTAGATGCCGCGAAGATTCGCGTTTCGGTGAAGAAGCGGGCAACTGCGCGCGGCCTCGCAAAGGCCGGGTGCGTTCGCCTTGATATCCGTCGGGTTGGCGTTGCCGTCGATTTCAAGGGCAAAATTGTTGCCGATGAAATAGCCGATGCGCGCGCCGCCACCCCACCTGTCGCGCGACTCATCGACGGTCATGTAAGAGTCGTCGTACTTGAGCGCGTAACGCCCAAAGCCACCGATCTCAAAGGTTCCCTTGCTCTGCGCGGTCAAGTTTCCGACCGGCGCGCTGAGCGCGAGTCCCGCGATAACCAACACTGCTCGACGCATACTACCTCCTGGAATGTGCGGCCTCGCACGGGTGCGCGCACCCGTATACATGGGGCCATGAGTCGAATTTCGACAACGGTGTACAAATTGAAACACCACTTGTAGCTGTGCAAGAGGGACGCCGCAGTCGGGACCATGAGCACACCGATGAGGTCGCTGGGGCTAGCAGGTCCAGTCAGAGGCGTTTGCGTGCATTTACGCGAATGCATTCTCATTAGCGGAGGAGGCTTCACCGGCCCTTGGTATATCTTGAGGCGCGAAATCCCCGAAAACTGGATGAAAGAATGATTCGTGGGACCAAGACCGTGTCTGACGCCCTGCACAGACTTGCCCGTACCGCCATCCTCGTGGCATTGGTGACACCGGCCATTCCCGGACAGGTCAGTGCACAATGGCGGGTCGAGGCCTGGTTTGGCGATGCATGGAACCTCCCAACCGAGCTTACGCTGAAACAAAAGGGTGAGCCCGACATCCACATAGACGCGGACTGGTCGACCCGGCCGTGGAGCCCCACGTGGTATTACTCCGGCCGGATCTCGCACTGGTCGGGCGACGCTGGGTGGGGCGCCGAGTACATGCATCACAAGCTGTATCTGGACAACCTGCCCCAGCAGAATGTGACCCACTTCCGGATCACCAACGGAGTCAACCATATCATCGGCCAGCGGCTGTGGCGTCGAAGGGGGTGGGAACTTAGCGCGGGGGCAGGCCCAACCCTTGTCGTGCCGATCACCATTGTGCGAGGCAAGCGATACGGGGAGCGAAATGGCGTATTCGGCTCGCGCTATGAATTTGGAGGAGCCACATTGCACGGGAGCGTTGCCCGGCGCCTGAAGTTGCTTCCGTATACCTATGGCAGTTTCACGGCGAAGGGGACGATCAGCTACCTGGACGTGGCGATCGCAGACGGGCGCGCCACCACCATGAACTACGCCTTTCATCTTCAGTACGGGCTTTCCCTTCAGTCGAAGCGATAGGGGCGGCGCGCTTTGCTTGTCCCGAAGTTGGTCCACGGTGTCCTTGCGGGAGGACACTACAGAGTATGTGTTTTGTCGAGAAGGTGGTGCAAGGTGTTTAAAAACATGGAGTTGGGCGACAAGCGCGGATCGGCGTGATGCTTGCTTTGATGCGCCCGTGTATCTCCCAAGGAGCTTCACCCATGCTTATCCTGCTTGCCGCCGCCGTGGTAGCTACGCTTCCCCCGGCACTGAACAACACCTCAAACAGCACCGCCCCATATTCCATTTCCGTCGCACCTGATTCGACCGCTGAGCTCTTTGCCCGGGCCAGGGAATCGGCCCGGGATGGCCGGAGCGCCGTCGCCATGCGACTCTATGTCGCTGGTGCCCGGGTAGCGCGGCAGCCCGCTGAGTGGGACCTCTATCGCCGTGATCTCTCGTGGGTCACCACGACAGCCGAGATGAAGGAGTTTGGTTCGTTGACCGACGCCGCGCGGGCAAACTGGATTCGCGACTTCTGGGCGTCGCGGGATGGTCGCGACGGTCTCGTCCCGGGTGGTCGGTTTGCCGAGCACGTGCGGCGGGTTGACATCGCCGTGGGCGAATTCGCAATACACCCGAAGCGCGGGAAGGTTCCGGTGGCGCGGGTCGCCAACAGCAGCGGTTCCGCGTTTGACCTCACCGTGGGGTCAGGCTCGCCCCTCAGGGATTTCGTCCCGCGACAGGGCCAGGTTGACGATCGTGGTACGATCTTCATTCGGCACGGCGAGCCCGACGCGCGGCTCGCCATCAACTCGGGAATAGAAAGCTGGGTTTACGAACGCGAGGGCGGAGACAATCTCGTGGTGCATTTCAGCCAGAATGTCTTTGACGGTTCGTCGGGAAACACCACGTTGATCGCGGCGCCCCCGGTAGCGGCGCTGGAGGCACTGTGCGGCTTCGACAGCGCGTCGTGTTCGGTGGCACAGCGATTTGGTGGCGCGGCGCCGGAGCGCCGGGAGCGGTTGCGTCAGCGTGCGCGGGTCGCAATTCGAGAACTCACGACGACAGAATCCGCCGCCCCGCGCGCGGATTGACGGCGGTAGCGAGAGACCTGTTCGGGCGGTAACGTTAGCGCGTTGCCGCCTTTTTGTTGCCATCACCGACGGAGTGATATTCATGCGCGCTCGACTTGCGGCGGCCGTGGTTCTGGGTGTGCTAGGGTTCGCGCGATCGGCGCACTCGCAAGCGGGTGCCGATCGCACCTTCATCGACTCGGTGGCGACGGACCTCTCGCGCTCCTCGGCGTCGTCACACGTTGAGGAGTCGCGTTGCAGCGCAGCTGAAGGTGCTCTCAACCGGCTGTGCGTCGGGATGGTCCTCGCTCGCCGCGTGGAGTTCACGGCGTCGCGAGACGACGCGGTCGCGGCGGAAAAACTCTTTCGCCGCACCGTGGAAGAGCGGCCCAAATGGGCGATCGCCTGGTACGGACTCGGTATCTCTCGGCTGCAATTGGCGCGCGCCGGACTCACTGCAAAGGAAGGTCCGCTGCAACCGGTGGGGGTCAGCTTCGAGGCCGGTGCCGGCTACGCACTGGTCCGTGCGCTCGAGATTGATTCAATGCTGGTGGGGGCGGGTGAAGCGCTGGCGCTCGGACCGATGCCTCGCGAGGGAGCGTCACGCCTTCGCGAACGCGTGCTCATGCTCAGGCGAATCAGGGATTTCCAGCCGCTCTCCCCTGTCGCACGCGTCGCGATGGTGCGCGTCGAGCGCGAGGCAGGCGATGCTGACACCGCGGTGGCCATGCTGCAAGAAGCGCTCGCGCAAGGTGCGGATTCCGGCGTTGCGTACCTCGAAATGGCCCGTTCTTTCTATCGAGCGGGCAAGCCGATCGCCGGTCGCGCGGCCCTCTTTCAGGGAGCCGCAGCGGCGACCACACAGCTTTCGCAGTCGCGGTATCGAGAAGCGCTCGGATGGGCGGGGACGCCCGAAGAACTCTCCCAGTGGGACTCCCTGCCGCCAGCTCGCCGGGCGGTCTGGCTAGAGGCGTTCTGGAGTAGCCGCGATGTGCGCGACGGACGGGAAGACGGTGCGCGACTGGTCGAGCATTACAAGCGATTGGAGTACGCATTCGAAAGTTTCCGGATCGTGATACCCCAGAAGGGCCGCCAGCGCCTGCGGAGTACGGCGATGGCGGGAGACCGCGTCGCCTTCGCCGCCGGGGAGCTCGCTACGGTCGAGAGTACCGAGCAAGCCCGGAACAGCAGCGGTGACGGTTTCGAGGAGCAGTTCGACGCGCTGGTCGGCGGCAATGTGCCGTTCCGCAACTTCGCGATCCAGCAGGACTTGATCGACGACCGCGGTGCTGTCTGGATTCGTCACGGCAAGCCGGATACACAGCTGCGAACGTCCGGAGGAACCGCGAAAGAGGCATGGATGTATCGTCGGGCCGGCGAGGAACCGCTGATCCTGTTCTTTGCAGAGACCGATTTTGATGGCACCGCTGGCGCGAGCGTCCTGGTGCCGACAATCGCCGGTGCCGACCTTCAGCAAATCGGGCAGCTCTGCGGCGCCGGACTCGGCATGTGTGACGAGTTGCTTCGGTACGCGCAGACCGAGGGGCCGCGCTTGACGGGCGGCATCGATAATCGGCGCTCCGCTGGTGGACTGGGGAATCCGACCACCTCCCCGCGCCCGCAGACGCAGCAGATGACTGCGCTGCGTGACCAGGGGCTGACACAAATCCGGCGCGCCGTCACCACTGATGCGAACCCGGTCACATTCAGCCAGCCGATCGAACCGATCGCACAGATCTACGGTCTCGACGTCGCGGTCGGTGGGTCTCCGCGGCTCGTCGTGGCATTCGCCATTCCGGGCGACAAGCTCAGCTATTCCAATCCACCGGAAGCGGGGGGACGCTCGGTATATCCGCTGCGTATCCGCGTGTTGTCGGCCGACGCCGGCACGGGTCGGCGGGTGGAACTCGACACCACCCGACAGTTCGCTACAGCGCAGCCCCTCAACGCGGGGCAATTCCTGACCGGCCAGGTCGAGCTTCCTGTCGCTGCGGGGCGGCACGGTGCCACGCTCGTCCTCACGCAACCCGATGGGCGGGGTGCGTTGGCACGACTCTCAACGGTCGTGGTGCCGACAGTCGGTGGAGGTCTGACGGTGAGCGATGTCGTGCTCGGGCGTGAAGGCAGCGGGGTGCGCTGGAATTCCGGCGCGACATTGGTGCCACTGAATCCGCTCAATGCCTACCTCACCGGCGAGAGCGCCGAGCTCTATTACCAGATCGGCGGCCAGGTGCAGGGTGTCAGGTATGCAACCCGTCTGGAGTTCTTCAAGGCCGGTGAAGAGGACAAGCCACCGAAGCTTGCGATTGCCTTCCGTGGTGAGGCCCGAACGGCCCGTGAGGAAGTGCTGCGCACAGTGGCGCTGGGCGAGCTCGCACCCGGCCGGTACAGACTGCGTGTCACCGTGTCAGGCAACGACAACACGGCGACATCAACGGCGTGGCTAGCCGTGAACCGCAAATGAGCAGGTTGGTTCCGTGCGGCATTGCCGGTGTCATCTTGTCGTCGTTCCTGATGCTGGGTACAACCACTACGCTCGGAGCGCAGTCGATCACGGGGCAGGTGGTCGACGCCGAAACCGGCGCCGACCTTGCCGGTGCGCTAATCTCTGCGGCCGACCCCGCGACCGGCATCATTGCTGCCCGAGCCATCTCGTCGGGCAGTGGTCGCTTCCGGATCGTCGTCGCCCGTACCGGCGCGTGGCGACTCACCGTGGCTGCCATTGGCTATTCACCGGTGCGCATGGCTGTCACGATGGCAGATTCCGTCGTAGCGGTCCCGCAAATCCGGCTCGCCCGGCACGCATTCCGGCTTCCCGAGATTGTGGCGGCGGCGAGCGGTTCGACATGCCGCCCTGACACCGCCGGTGCACCAGTTCTCGATCGCCTGATTCGTGAGGCGGAAACCGCTCTCGGATTGGTGCAGGCCACAATCGATTCGCGCCGACTTGAATTCGCTACCGAAACCTGGAATCGCAGGAGCTTTGTCGGTAGCGCCGACACCTTGCGGGGGAAAGACGTTGCGCGGGGCCGTGCATCGTGGCCGATAGCGAGTGCCGATCCCGGCCAGTTGCAGCGTGAGGGCTTCGTCCACGATCCGGGAGAAGAGCGGACTCCCGACGGCTTTCGCGATGACGCGGGACCGGTCTACTACGGGCCGGATGCCGGTGTGCTGTTCAGTCCGTGGTTTCTTGCTTCGCACTGTTTCGCGGTGGCCGGCGGCAGCGCTGGTTCACTGCGGATCAGCTTCGCGCCGCGCGGCATCGCAAGGCGCGCCGACGTCGAGGGGGAGTTGGTCATCGACCCTGCGACGTCGTCGCTGACCGCCATCGTGTTTCGTTACGTCGGGTTGCCTGGCTGGGTGCCTGCCGGAAGCGCAGGCGGCGAAGTCACGTTCAAACGTCTCGACGACGGCCTCTGGATCGTGAGCAGTTGGAAGATGCGCGCCCCCATCCGCCTCGAGAATGGTTCGCCCCGCCCCGCCCGGGTGCCGCGGTTCGTGCTGGGTGGATGGGCTGAGGTCGGCGGTATGGTGACCGAGGTCGTCGAGCACTGAATCGACTGGCCAACACGCACGTCTCCCCGAGCCCTTGCGCGCGATCCCGCAGCGCTGCATAATTATGCACTATGCAATCTCAGCCCATCCTGGCCCTTGCCTTCTCCGGCGGGCTTGATACTTCCTATTGTGTGCCCCGGCTCGCCGAGCGTGGGTTTGTGGTGCACACCGTTTTCGTCAACACCGGGGGCACGACCGCCGAGGCGTGCGCCGCGATCCGGGCGCAGGCGATGGCCGTCGGCGCTGTCGAGCACCATGAAGTCGACGCCCGCGAGGCAGTGTTCGATCGCTTTGTGAAGGTGCTCATCCAGGCAAACGTGCTCCGTGGCGAGGTCTACCCGTTGTCGGTGGCCGCTGAGCGAACGCAGCAGGCGATCTCGGTGATCGACGTGGCGCGACGGATCGGCGCCGGCGCGATCGCGCACGGCTCCACTGGTGCCGGAAACGACCAGGTGAGGTTCGACATCGCGCTGCGTGTCCTCGCTCCCGAACTGGAGATCGTGACGCCGATCCGGGAGGAGTCCCTCACCCGCGAGCAGTCGATTGCGTACCTCGAGGCGCGCAATCTTCCGGTGCCGCCGAAGTCGGATGCATTCTCCGTCAACCGAGGGCTCTGGGGAACGACATGGGGTGGCGGGTGGACCCACGACACGTGGGCGCCGCCCCCTCCCGAACTGCTCGATCCGGCGGCATCCGCTCCGCCCTCGTCAGACCTCGTGATCGGATGGAAGGGCGGTGTACCGGTGTCGCTCGACGGCGAGGCGATGAGCGGACATGAACTTGTCGATGCGCTCAGCGATCGTGCCGCCACCTACGGCATCGGTCACGGCATCCACGTGGGCGAGACCGCGCTTGGCATCAAAGGTCGAATTGGTTTCGAGGCCGGCAGTGCGCTCATCCTGATCGCCGCGCACCGGGAGCTGGAGAAACTGGTGCTCACCAAGTGGCAGTCGTTCTGGAAGGACCAGCTCGGCC